>NZ_LEKF01000010.1:0-185367 GCF_001029595.1 Pseudomonas sp. ARP3 | reverse complement strand
TTCTTTTCGGTCACTTGTTTGACCGCCTGGATTTTGAATTCTTCGGGATATCGCTGGTTGCTCATGGCACCTCCTAATGGGCCTCATTTTAAGGCTTGGAGGTGTCTACGAAACTAGGGGCGATTCAGCCTGTCACCGGATCCTCTATGACATCCATCGCTATAGAACAGCCCCTCTGACTCGATACTGCGCTGTTTGAGCTTGCCACGCCAGTCTAAAAAGACCAGAATAAAGACCAATATAGGAGTCTTATATATGCAAAATATTCTGGCTGATGTGGCCGTCAGCGTATCTGAACTCAAGAAGAACCCCTCCTCCGTCTTGAGCGGCGCCAACGGCATGCCTGTGGCTGTGCTGAACCACAACCGCGTTATGGGCTACATGGTTCCAGCGAACGTCTACGAGGCGATGGTTGAGCGCCTGGACGAACTGGAGCTGGTCCAACTAGTCAAGGCTCGGCTCGATGCTAAAGAAACACCTGTTCGGGTATCTCTGGACGATCTGATTGGCGAGACAGAGGCAGATATCGCCAATGGCCGCTGAGTACGAGGTTGAGTGGGATCCGAAGGCACTGAAGGAGTTGCGTAAACTCGACGGAACAATACGCCTCCAGTTTCTGAAAAAGCTCCAGGAGCGGCAGTCCGGCCCGCGAGTGCCAGGCGATGCGCTTCATGGCATGAAGGACTGCTACAAGATCAAATTGCGCGGCGCCGGCTACCGACTTGTGTACCGCGTTGAGGATGAGCGAATTGTCATCCTGGTGCTGGCTGTCGGCAAACGCGAGCGAAGCTCTGTGTATGAGCAGGCGGGGAAGCGGTAGGCAGAGACAAGAAGCCCGGCGCTGGGCCGGGCTTGATCTCTAACGCGGTGCTGGCAGGGCAAGTAGGCGCTCAAGGTGCGGAATGGCCTTCAGGTCTTTACCTGAAAAATACGCGACGGATTTCTGCGGGAGCCAAACGGTGTGAAAATGATTTCTAAAGTCCGCAAGGACTTCGTTGGGATACAGCTTGGGGTAAACGATGCGGCCATCTTCAAACTCATGGCGGTACTTTGGCAGTGCGTCCGTGTCAATTCCTTTGACATCCCTTAACCATTTGCAAAACATTTTACCTTCTGAGATGTCTGGCAGCAGGTTGTCTGGCAGCGTGTAACCGGTGTCCTCCATTGGACCTATCAAAACCAATGCCATTTCATTGAGCATAGAGAAATGGGTGTAAGGGACTTGGCTGCGGTTAGCCATGTATCTGCGGAGATGATAGGGAATGCCGTTGCCTTGAGGCTTTGCGCCACCACCGCCCAACCACTCCCTAACCCACTGCGACACTGCAACAGCGAATCTCGGCGAGCACCATTGCCCTAAATTTATAGCTACGTCTGGATGGACCCAAGTGCCACGGTTTTCGTTCGACCCATTGGTTACTGTGTGAATCAGCCGGTCACCGGGAATTCCCGTTGACCTCGTTAGCTCATTCAGAAAATCGCCAGTCGCCTTTAAACGCGAGTAATCGTAGAAGTTTTTCCCTGATGCGTTGCACATTGCCGTTGCATTAACGTAGCCATCAAGTGCTCGCTGATGAATAAGCGCGCCCTCTACCTGTCTCGGTATTAGTTCAAGTTGAGCCATCCTTGCCACCCCTCATTCTCTAAAGATGCCCTACGGGCGGTAAAATTCTTTGCGCTTACATACTCATCCTTGTCAGGTCATCACGCGCCGCACGATCCTTCCCGCCTTCACCTCATGCGCCCACGCCATAAAAGTGGTTCAGCGCTATCAGCTCAACCACCGCCACGAAAACGCAGAGCACAACAAAACCAGGGCTGAATACCCGCTTGCGGCCTGATGAGCCCCAGCTAAGACCAGCTGCGTCGGAATAGCCGGGGATCAACATTAGGAAGGCCAGCGCAGCCAAGACCCCAACCTTGCTCCATAAGCTCTGCTCTCGCCATTCAGTCATTGGCTGATCCTGGGCAGCAGCATCAGGAAAACCGGCCATACCCAGGACACTTCATGGCTCTGAGGCGATTTCTAAGAATTTGAGTCTCGGTATATTCCGAATCCGAGGCGCCCATCTTGGACCGCAGTGCGTATTGCACGAAATCCTCAGCCTGCTGGCGATCTGCGGCTAGCTTGAAGGTACGGCATTGCTCTAGACGCTCAGCTTCCGTCACAGGCATCGGTAATGCGTCGATCTGTTTTTCGTACTCAGTTTTTTCTTTTGGCGTGCTGTAGCAGCCGGCGAAAAGAAGCGGCGCAGCTATTAGAGCGGCTATCCGTAAGGCATTCATCACTACATTCCCTTGCGCATACGAGCTTTGCTCAGCTCGCGGTAGTTCGATTTAGGTTGTCGCGCCCGACCAGGTGTCTATTCGGGCTTGTTTCGATTTATTTGCCCCGCCTTCACCTCATCGGCATAACTCACCAGCCTGTCAGTTTTCTCATATAGCGTACCCACCAGTCCCATCAGGGCTATGGCGTCAGCATCGCTGAGTTTTTCTGAGAGCTTACCCATCAAGGTTTGAGGCGATCGCCTTCAGGTCGCGGCGTAGCTGCTGGCTAGGTTTGGAGAGAGCCATGACTAAATATCCAAGTAGACTTATTGGGCCATTATTTCCTGATAGCGCTTCTGATATTCATCGTAAGGCAGGTTCTGTTCTGTGAGTTTCTGAAGTTGGACCTGCTTGTACTGACTCTTGGTCATAGGGCCAGGTGTCGGCTGCACGGGCGCCGCGGAGTAGTTTGATGGTGCCCCTCCTCCGACCTTCGAGCCACTACGGGCATAGCTGCTCACAGTCCCGTCAGGAGCAATGGTCACCGTAGTGCTCTCTACCTCCGTGCCGATACCTGCGAAACCGACATAGGCATAGCCCCAGCCCAAAACCTGCGATCCGTCAGAATTCTGGGTGACTGCTGTAGGCGGGCCGAGAAGGGCAATCACTTCTTTGCTGGTGGCTTTGCCTTTAATCAGGCTATCGATCTGGGCTGTTCGATTTTGGTGCCACTACTAGCGCAGCCGGAGAGGAGCGCCGCCATTAAGAGGCAAAGAAGCATCTTTTTCATAAAGTCCCTTTCTGTCTTGAGGCCAGCAAACTTAAGCCCTAGCTGGTGCTGCCAACCAGTCGTAATGAGGCGAATCTAACACCAATATTTAGCCACTACGAGTTGAAAGCTTTCTCCCGAGAAAAATTAGCAAACGTCAAATCGCAAGAACAATTTGCTAATTTACAGCCACTCCTTCGCCACCTCATGGCGAAACAAGAGCACCTCAATTTTTTGCGAAAGCCAACAACGCGGCGGGCCCTTGCTCGCCCTGGAGAAAGTGAATGTCACCACGCCGAAATCAGGCGAATAACCCCACTCATTCAGCTCCCAATACGTAGGGGGCTCGCCAGGAGATCATCATGACCACCAACCAATACGATTCTCGCACCGCAGACAAGTTTGTGGTGCGACTGCCTAACGGCCTGCGCGCGGACATTGAAGCGGCTGCGAGCGCCGCGGACCGCAGCATGAACAGCGTATTCGTCCAGGCCGTGCGCCAGTATCTGGACGGACAGAATCGCCAATCCTTGCTGCTAGACGCTCTGACAAATGCCGGCGCCCCGCTCCCACCGGCTGTGAGTTCTAGCTTATGAGCCGCCGCAACGGACAACAGGGCGAGCGCCTGATCGAGCTGCTCAACGCCATGCAGCGTCGAGAAACCACCCCAGATCTATGCCATGTCCGCATCGTGCGGTATCGACGCTCGCAGGGTGCTGGCAGACCACTTTCAAGGTGGTGAACTCCATGGCTAAGACAGTACTGCGGGTGCGCCTCGATGGCGTCGCGTTCTACATGAACACCGAGACCTCTTCACCCGGTACCGGACACCGAAACAGGTTTCGCTTGTTCAAGACAGAAAACTACGGGCGCGACAAATCCGGCTGGATTCAGGTGGGCTCGACGGCTGGCCAGGAGTTATTGGCAATTGAAGATGAAAGCACCTTGCTGAAGGCGTGTGAAAAGCTATTCGCCAGCAAAAAGCCCCACCGCTACGACCTACATGGAGCGATACGCGGCAAATCCGGCAAGTGGGAGGGCGAAGCCTTTCCCATCAGGAAGTCAGTGCAAACAACGTCCTCCATCGACCAGTGATGACTCCATGGCCAAGTCAACTGCATTACCCACCAAAGAGACCGCGCCTCGCTTCCTCAGAGCGTCAACTGCCCCCTCGTACCTGGGCATGTGCCGGGAAGAATTTAACAAGACCGTTCGACCTAACGTCCGCGAATTCCCCATTGGGAAACAGGGCGTTGGCTTCGACCGGCTCGAATTGGATCAGTGGGCAGATTCCTGGGCTGAGTCCATGGCAATTGAAAAGCAAGCCAATGAGGACAACAATCTGCCCCGCAGTGGGCGCCAAGGAGCAAAACAATGGCGCGAAAAACGATGTCGGGCCTCTACCAGAGGAACGGGATTTGGCACATCGACAAAGTCGTCCGAGGTAGCCGACTTCAGGAAAGCACTGGAGCAAGCGAAAGGGAAGAAGCCGAGCAGTACCTGATTCATCGGCTGGAAAAGCTACGACAGGAAAAGATCTACGGCGTGCGCCAGGTGCGAACCTGGCGTGAGGCCGCTACCCGATTCCTGGTTGAGTTCAAAGACCAAGCATCGATCGGCCTTTCCGCATCCCACATCGAACAGCTTGACCCGTATATCGGTGATCTACCGATCACACACATCGATGACGGGACCTTGGCCCCATTCATCCGCGACAGGCAGCAGCCAAGCAAGACGGACAAAGGCAAGGTCAAGCCTGGCGTATCGAACAGGACGGTCAACATTGCTTTGCAACGTGTCGTTCGAATCTTGAACCTGTGCCACAGGAAGTGGCGAGACGCAGAGAAGCGGCCGTGGCTGGATAGCGTGCCGATGACCTCAATGCTGGAGGAGGCGAAGTCGAGCAGGAAGCCCTACCCGATGTCCTGGGCTGAGCAGTCGATGCTGTTCTCGGAGATTCCGGATCACCTGTTGAGGATGTCACTCTACAAGGTGAACACCGGGTGCCGGGAGCAGGAAGTCTGCAAACTTCAGTGGGATTGGGAGGTTAGGGTTCCGGAGTTGGGAGCAAGCGTGTTCCTGATCCCCGCTGATTTTGGCGGGAGAAGCGAAAAGTCAGGCGTGAAGAACGACGACGAGCGACTAGTGGTGCTGAATAAGGTGGCGATGTCGGTCATCGACGGTCAGCGCGGCCTGCACTCGAAGTACGTATTCCCATACGGACAGCCGGACGAACGCGGTCCGACTCCGATGCACCGGATGAATGACACGGCGTGGAAGAAGGCCAGGGTGAGAGCGGCGACGAGGTGGGAGTTGGAACAAAAGTCGCCGGCACACCCTGGGTTCAGATCAATCCGGGTTCACGACCTCAAGCACACCTTTGGGAGAAGGCTGCGTGCCGCAGGGGTGACACTGGAAGATCGGAAGGCGCTCCTGGGGCACAAGAATGGCAGCGTTACCAGCCACTATTCTACCGCAGAGCTTGAGCAGTTGATCGCAGAGGCAAACAAAGTGTCAGCGACGGATTCACGCGGGCCGGCACTGACAATCTTGAGGAGGAAAACGGGATGACCCCCCGCAAAAGTCCCTACGCATGAAAAAGCCGAACTGGTTAGAGTTCGGCTAAGTCATTGATAAATATGGTCGGGACGGAGTGATTCGAACACTCGACCCCTAGCACCCCATCTCCTTTTTCATACTTCTTGAAAGACTCCAAAATTTTACTCTGGATTTCTCCAAGCTAGTGTTTACTTGAGTTCCAGAGGTGTTCTGCTCTACGAGAGTCCAGGAACGTCCATCAAGAGTCGCCGTTTTTGTGGGGGGAAAAGTAGGGGTAACTCATTTTATGGCCAAAATCACCATCAAAGAACTTGAATCGCTGATCTCTGAAGATGCCAGCCGAATCCTTAGGGAAGATGACAATCAGCGCTGTTCTTTTCATACCAGTCGAATGAGCAGCAAGACCAAGAGCACGTTCAATACAGCCAGCACACTCAGTCCCGCAAGCACACCGCCAGCGCCCCAGGTCTGCAACAGGTAACCGCCTGCAAGGGGGGTCAAGGCTTGTCCTATGAGCGAAGGCCGAGCCATGCGTCCCATCAGCAAAACATAATGGGTGGGCGACATGAGGGCCAATGGCAGAAGTCCTCGAACGATCGCCCGCAAACCATTACCCGCGCCATAGATCACCAACCCCAGGGCAGTCATTGCCGGTGCGATGGTCACAAACAGCAGACCAATTGCCACGAATATCACGGAGATCAACGTCGTCCAGATTGGGTGTCGCTTACGCGAAAACACCTGTAGAACACGTGATCCTACCTGGCTCGGCCCCAGCAATGCGCTCAGTCCGACGGCGGCTGCAAGCGAGTAACCCTGCCCCTGCAACAATGAAATCAGCTGGACCGACATCGCCGTCATGATCACTGCACCCAAAGCAAAAATCAGCGTAAGCAACAAGTAGATCCGCCGGTCGATTGAGAAACTTTCGCCACCCACTGCCTGACTTTTTATGAGTGGTCCCGTGCCCCGTGCCAGCACCCAGAAATAAAGCGGTGCCACGACAATGACCAATAACACTCCATAAGCCACGCACGTCGTGCGCCAACCAACGTGTTCGATGACCAACGCAACCGCGGGCCATGACAGTGTTGTAGCAAACCCGGACACAAGCGTGATGCCCGTAATCGCACTGCCCGCTCGCTCCCCATAGAGAGAACCTAAAGCGGCGAATAGCGCTTCATACAACCCCAGCGCCATACCGACACCTATTACAGCCCAAGACAAAAAAAACATCGGCAACGAGGTCGAACTGGCCATCAGAAACAACCCGATGGCGACGCCCAGACCGCTACTGGCCAGAATAGGGCGACCGCCGTACTGGCCAATAAGCTGGCTGGTCAACGGCGCCAGCAACGCGGAAACCAGAATGCTCAGAGACAGTGCGCCATACACCCATTGGCTGGCCCAGCCGGTTTCTTTCATGATCGGATCGGCCATGACGGCCATCAGGAAGAACGAGCCTCCCCAGACCAGAACCTGCAGCATCCCCAAAATAAAAATGCCGAATACGCCAGGCAGTCGCGTTTGTTGATTCAAGACGATGTCATCAGTGGTGAGAAAGGCGGATAGCGTGACTAGCTGAGCAATTACGTTTAAACGAACGATTCACCTAGCCAACGAATCCATTGGCTCAAAGCATGTGCCCAGCCCAAATCTTACGATTGACCAGGTCGGCAGCAATTTCGATGAAGGCATCCCCGACGAATTTGGCAGCCGGACTGACACGCCTGTCGGCAGGAAAAACCTGAACAAGTTTGCGCATGGGAATGGGGTCAATCAAGGGAGCGGCACTGAGCACGCCAGCTTCGATTTGGGCGTAAATCGATGCCAAAGGCAAAGCGGTCAAACCGAACCCATTGCAGACCAAGGCAATCATCGCGCCAAAGGAATCCGCTTCGACACTGGTCTTGAGCTTGATCCCGACTTCACGCGCACAATCATCCAGAATCACGCGAAGGCTATGTCGAGCACTTGGCAACACCAATAGCTGCTCTGCCAAAGACTCGAACGACACCGGTGTATCAAGACGCAGGTTGGCGCTGGCGGGGCCGACCAGCAGCAGATTTTCCATCATCACCGGCACGATACGCAGCGTATGCAGGGGTTGGGGATCGTAAGAAATCGCCAGTTCCAATTCGCCACGCTGAACCCAATCCAGCAGATAGCCGCTGAAGGCCGAGGAAAACCTGACGGCAAGATTCGGATGCGCCTCTTTGATTTTGCGCACTAGAGGAACGGTGACGATTTCCGCTACCGTCGGCGTCGTACCGATGACGACCGTTCCCCGAAAAGAGGTCTTTCCGCCCACCACAGAACTTCGAATGGACTCCATTTCTTCCATGATTCGAGTGGCATGCGCCAAGACTTCACGGCCGGCATCGGTAATTTCCATGCCTCGTCCATGCCGATCAAAAAGGTAGGCCCCGAGTTCCTTTTCCAACAGACGAATTTGCCTACTCAGTGCCGGTTGTGCGATGTGAAGCCGGTCGGAGGCCTTGCTGAGACTGCCAAGCTCGGCCACATGAATTAGGGTCTTGAGTTGAACGACATCCATTACCTGGCCAGTCAAAGTCGGGCTCGGCGCGAAATGCGTCGAAAGTAGTATGAGTGTAAACGCATTAGCGTTCCTTGGAATGCCACAGGGCCCGCGCCGCATGGGGCCTTGCGACTTTCGAGCCGGCTGTATCCCCCAGCCCGCACGGGTTGCAAGGCAAGCTATAAAATTTCGGTATATCAGTTAGGCCTGGCTGACGGCTTATTACCCTCGTCACTCTGCGGTAGCGTGCAATCAACGTCGACGCCAAGAGCGCTCGACTGACTACAAGAATAAGATTCGAGGGCTTACGTCATGATTTACTGCATTTCTCGTTACCTGACCGACCCGCCTTACACAGTCAGCAAGCAGCTGACCTCTCATATACATCCCCCCTCTTCATGTGCCTTGGTCGTCAAAGGATCACTGCAACTGCGTTAAGCCCATCAACCCATCGAGCTTGCAACGTCGGACACGCATCAGCGTGCGCCTCGTATCGTCTCGCCTTGAAAAAAGGGTGAACAGAATGTCTGCATCAACCAGCGACTCAACACTCCACACTGAAAAGTCCGATCAGATAAAAAGTCCGAATCGCGTCAGAGCCATCATGGGTGCCTGCTCGGGCAATTTGGTGGAGTGGTACGACTTTTTCATTTACGCCTATACCGCCATCTATTTTGCGAGCTCGTTTTTCCCCAAAGGCGACACCACCAGTCAGTTGCTCGCAACCGCCGGCGTCTTCGCCGTCGGCTTTTTCATGCGGCCTCTCGGCGGCTGGATTTTCGGCTGGATTGCCGACACTCGCGGCCGCAAGGTCTCGATGATTATCTCGGTTTTTATGATGTGCGCCGGCTCCCTGCTGATTGCCGTCATGCCGACCTATGAAACCATTGGTGTGGCGGCGCCAGTTTTGCTTGTCGTCGCGAGGTTGATTCAAGGGCTGTCAGTCGGCGCGGAGTACGGCACCGGTGCCACCTACATCAGTGAGATCGCTACACCTGGGCGTCGCTGTTTCTATGGCTCGTTCCAGTACTTCACCATCATTGCCGGTCAGCTCATGGCATTGATGACTGTGGTCATTCTCCAGCAAACCCTCACCGGCGAAGAATTGCGCGAATGGGGCTGGAGGATTCCGTTCTTCATCGGTGCCCTGAGCTCAATCGTGGTGGTGTATCTGCGCCGCGCCATGCATGAAACCGCCACCAAGAAAGACATGAGCCGCAAAGACGCCGGCTCGCTACGCGGCATGTTCAAGCACAAACGGGCGGTCGCGCTGGTGGTAGCGTTTACCATCGGTGGTTCTTTGTACTTCTACACCTTCACCACCTATATGCAGAAGTTCCTGGTGATCTCAGCCGGTTTCAGCCCGGAAACGGTTAGTTTCATCATGACCGCGGCCCTGGTCGGTTTCATGTTCTGCCAGCCACTGTTCGGCTTGCTGGCGGACCGTATCGGGATCAAGGCGCACATGCTGATGTTTTCCGGGTTGGCGATGCTGTTGGTGATTCCCCTGCTCTATTCACTGCAATCGGTCAGCAGCCCGTTTACGGCGTTCCTGCTGGTGTTTGGTGGCCTGGCCATTGCGTCGCTCTACACCCCGATTGCCGGGATCGTCAAAGCTGAACTGTTCCCACCTGCGGTACGCGCATTGGGCGTAGGCTTTCCGTATGCCATCGGCAATGCGGCATTCGGCGGCACCGCCGAATACGTCGCCTTGTCGCTCCGGTCCCAAGGCATTGAGGAATATTTCTTCTTCTATGTCGCGGCCGTCGTGACCATCACTTTCATCGCCGCGATGCTGATGCCGAATCTTTCGCGCTATGGATACATCAGCGGTTCCGGTGAGATCGAAGAGCGCACCGGTTTGAAGGGTTGCGCAAAGTCACACGCTGCGAGCGTTTGAAGCACTGACGATTACAGCAGGTATTTGAAAAGGGCCCATGAGATCCATGGGCCCTTTTTGCATCACTGGGTAGCAGATGCAGGTGCAACTTGAGTGACAGTTTCGGCGAGGACGTTGGCCGCGTGCTCCCGGTTCGGCCATGCATGCAAATCAAGATCAAGATCCTTGAACTGACTTGAATCGAAGACAGGCGTTTTGATGCCGGCTTTGCGTTGCTGGTCATAGTCGCGCAGCAAGCGCATGCCGACATTGAACAACAGCGCCAGGGCGATCAGATTCACGAAGGCCAGCAGCGTCATGGTGATATCGGCAAAAGCGAACACAGTGCCCAGATTTTGTACGGCCCCCCAAAGGATCAGCAGCAGCACCAAACCACGATAGACAATGACTGCAGCGCGCTTGTCGCCCAGCAGAAAGCGCAGGTTATTCTCGCCCAGGTAGTAGTTGTAGAGGATCGACGTGAAGACAAACAGCGCCAACGCCACGCTGATGAAGGTGCGTCCCCAATCTCCGACCACTGCCGCCAACGCGTTCTGAGTCAGCACCAGGCCATCGCCTTCAAAACTAGCCGTGTAAAAGCCTGACAGCAGAATCAGCAGCGCCGTACAGGTACAGATCACAAAGGTATCGAGAAAAACGCTGAAGGCCTGAACCACCCCTTGAGCCGCCGGGTGATCCACTTTCGCCACCGCGGCTACGTTGGGAGCACTCCCCAGTCCCGCCTCGTTGGCAAACACCCCACGTTTGACGCCCATGACAATGGCACTACCGACCAGGCCGGCAAACGCCTGATCCAGGCCGAAAGCACTTTTGAAGATGGTCATCAGCATTCCGGGAACATGATCAAACTGGAGCACGATCACATAAACGGTCACGCCAATGTAAGCCAGCGTTTTGACCGGCACCAGCAGGTCCGAGACCGCGGCGATGCGCTTGATGCCGCCCATGAACACCAGGCCAAGCAATATGGCAATCGTAATTCCGGAGTAGGTCGTAGAGAAACCGAACGCATTATTCAGCGAGTGAGTCACGGCGTGGGATTGCAGTCCGTTGAAGGCGAAACCAAAGGTCACCAATAGCAGTAACGCCATGACCTTGCCCAGCCAGGGTTGTTTCAGTCCGTACTGGATGTAATACGACGGCCCGCCGCGGAACTGTCCGTTAGCATCACACCGTTTGTACAACTGCCCCAGGCTGCACTCAAAGAAGCTGGTGGACATGCCCACCAGCGCGGTAACCCACATCCAGAACACCGCGCCCGGGCCGCCCAACGTTACCGCCAACCCGACACCGGCGATATTGCCCGCACCTACGCGCCCCGCCAGGCTAAGCATCAATGCCTGGAATGAGCTGATCTGCCCGGCACTCTTTTGCACGCTATCGCGGAAGGCGCCGAACATATGCAGAAAATGGCGGAACTGGACAAAGCGTGAACGCACCGTGAAGTAGCCGCCCAGGCCTACGATGAGCACGATCAGAAGCTTGCCGGAGAGAAAATCATTAATGACATCAAGCATGGGTCGAACCTCTTGTTTTTATAGGTACACGGATTTCAGGCACGCACGCGCCTGCACAAGTCGCCGCCCGAAGGCAGGAGAAGTGACTGAATCAGCTTTTGAATTTCAACTTCGTGGCCTGGCCAGGCTCCCGCGAATGATCAGGAAGCCCTCAGGACGACCGGGTTTACCCGGTAAGGCTGCTCACCTGGAAATCGGCGATCTGTTGCCACATCGCGATGGGGTTGGAATACATCGGGAAATGCCCGCAATCAGGAATGGGGGCCAGCCGGACACCTTCGGCCTGGATATGCGGCAGATAGGACAGTGACGCGTTCTGCTCGCCGTACATGAACATTCGTGGGCATTTCAAGCCGAGGAATTTGCTCATCAGATCGGCATTATCGGAAAGATCTACCATCGACTGGAATATCCCCCGCACCGCACCGGCACGCACCTTGTGCCGCAAGCTCGCGGAATAGAGTGCACTGGCATAGGCAGGGGCGTGTCGGGCACGTTCGATGAAGGCGGCGAAAAACACCTCGGGATCGTTGCTCGGATAGTCGATGATCTGCCGGCTGAGGAAGCAGTCTTCCGGGGCGATATTGCCCTCGATATCGACGAAACTGAGCACCCGGTCCGGGAACTGATGCGCCAGCATCAATGCGGTCAGACCGCCCATGGAATGGCCGACCAGATGGAAGCGTTCGATGCCGAAATGTGCCAGCACCTGCAGCGCTGTCTGCAGCACAAAGGGAATGGAAATCCTGGAAAGATCATCGCACTGGCTTTCACCACAACCCGGTGCGTCGTAAGCCACGAAAGGGTGACCGGCGAACGCGGGCTGCTGCACGATGTCGGCATAGTCCTCCTTGGTCGAACCAAAACCATGCAGGAACACAATCGGCGCAAGGACGCCGTCGCGATGGATGGCGGCCACGTTCAGTTGGACACCCTCCACCGTCAGAGGGAGTTGCACATGAGTGAACGTTTGTGGAGAAGACACGTTGTTGACTCCTTGAACGAAAAGGTAGCGCCGAACTTGGGTTGCCGGCAGCCAGACTCGCAATTTCAAGGGAATCGAGCCTTCTGTAAATTCCTAATACGGGAAGGCTTTCATACGCCAAACCTATCACTCCTGTTCACGCACAGGGCCTTGCTCGACTCACACACGGGACTGGAGTCGGGTGACCAGCTCCTGCAACAGCGGATTGGGCCGATCTGCATTCCAGGCCACCGCTGTGGTCACGACATTGAGCTTCTGGATCAGTGCTCGAAATACCACATTGTCCGGTGCCAGTTTTTTCAGCGACGCTGGTACCAGTGCGATACCCTGGCCGCAGCTGACAAAGGCAATTTGCGAGGCGACCGAGCGCACTTCATGCAGCACGCGCGGGGAAAAACCGCTGGCGCGGCAAGTCGCAATCAGATTGTCGAAGTAGACCGGACTAACCTTTCGGGAAAACATCACCAAGGGTTCAGTGGCCAGGCTGGCCAGGCTGATTCGCGTGCGCGCCGCCAAGGGGTGATCGCTGGGCAGGGCCACAACCAGGCGGTCCTGAGTCAGCGGCAGTGATTTGATCGAGGCCCCCAGATCACCGTCCAGCCGGGCGAAGGCCAGGTCGATGTCTCCGGCTTCCAGCGCCGGCACCGCTTCGACGCTGTCGATCTCCCGTACAGACACGGTGAGGTGCGGGTAATCGCTCTTCAGTTGCTCGATCAAACCCGGCAAGACATCAAACATGGCCGTAGAAATCGCGCCGATGGTCAATATCCCCGACTGCCCCGCCACCGCCTCCTCCACGGCGAGCTCCAGCCGTTCCAATTGGTCGGCGAACTTGCGCACGGCCGGCAGAATCGCCGCTCCCACCGGGGTCAGCTTCGCACCGCGTCGCGAGCGATCAAACAGCTTGACCTTGAGCGCCTGCTCCAACACTTGGATCTGCTCGCTCAGCGGTGGCTGGGACATGCCCAAACGCTTGGCCGCACGGCCGAAGTTCTGTTCTTCGGCCACCGCCAGGAACAACCAGAGATGACGAATCAGTCGAAAATTGATCATGATTAATCCATAGGTTTAACGTATCTAACGCATCTGTGATTAGTAATATACCTATCAAATTGTCTCGCTAACACTGGGCGCCTCCGTCACCACTGAGGCTTTCCCATGATCAATAAGAGTTTGCTGGATCGCTTGGCGGCGCTGGATACCAACACGGTTTCCGATGCGCTCGACTTCATCGGCCTGCCGGGTGCCACTGTTGGGCTGCGCCCACTGTGGAACTGCCCAAAGATTGTCGGCCGCGCCAGCACCGTGCTGCTGGCTCCTAAATCCGACAACGTCCCCACTGTGCACCTGATTACCCCCGTGGTGGAACAGATCGACAGCGATGATCGTGTGCTGGTGATTGCAGGTGGAATCGAAGGCATCTCCTGCTGGGGCGATATCCTCGCCAATGCAGCGGCCAGCAAGAAAGTGCGCGGCACGGTAATCGACGGTTTCAGCCGCGACATCGACGGCAGCGAGTCGATTGGCTACCCGGTTTATGGCCGCGGGGTGACCATGATCAGTGCCCGCAATCGGGTGGTGCAGATCGATGCCGCCGTAACCATCAACGTGGCCGGCGTCGACGTCAGCGAGAACGACTATGTCATCGCCGATACCTGCGGCACCGTATTCGTGCCCTCAGCCTATATCGAGAAAGTGCTCGACCTTGGCGAGCGTATCGCCCGCCGCCAGGACGGCATGGTCGAGGCTGTCCGCAGCGGTCGCTCGGTCGCCGAAGTGATGCATGACACCCAATTCGAAGCGATCCACACGGAGCACGCCTGATGAATATCGAAGACAAAGAACTGGTCGCCTTGTTTGAAGGCCTGGACACCCCGGGTGTTTCCGATGCGCTGGACAAACTCGGCCTGCCCGGCCAATGCCTCGGTGTGGCGCCACTGGACAACTACAGCAAGGTTATCGTCGGCCCGGCGTTTACCGTGCAGTACGTCTCGGCCAGCGTACCTCCGGGTACCGTTGGCGATTTCATCGAAGACGTCGCGCCCGGCGATGTGGTGGTCATCGACAACGGCGGCCGCACTGATTGCACCGTCTGGGGCGACATCATGACCCAGTACGCCGGTACTCGGCAGATCGCTGCCACAGTCATCGACGGTGTTTGCCGTGACGTGAACAAAGCACTGGGCGATGGCTACCCGATCTTCAGCAAGGGCCGCTTCATGCGCACCGGCAAAGACCGCGTACAGGTTCAGTCGGTCAACCAGCCGGTGTCCATCGGTGCCGCCCGGGTCTGTGCCCGCGACATCGTAGTCGCCGACGCCAACGGTGTGGTCGTCGTCCCCCGGGCTCGTGCAGCTGAAGTGGCAGCGTGTGCCCGTCAGATCGAATCGGTCGAAGCCGACATTCGCGCCCTGATCGCTCAGGGCAAAACCCTTAAAGAAGCCCGCGCCGCACTGGGCTACCACAGCCTGCAGAGGAAAGTTTGATGACCATACTCCCCCTCCCCCTGGATTCTTACGCACGGGCAAAAGTGCTGGGCAGTTCGACGCTGTATGAAGCGTCCCACCTGCCTTGCGCGGTCGACAGCGCGATCCGCCCGATCTGGGACGGTGCCTTTATCTCCGCTCCCGCTTACCCTCTGGAATGCTCGCCCGGCGACAACCTCGCCCTGCACCTGGCGATGGAACGTGTGCCCCGTGGCAGCGTGCTGGTCGTAGGCACGGGCAGCTTCATCGCCGGTTATTGGGGCGAAGTGCTGACCGTGGCGGCCGAAGCGGCTGGCGTGGTCGGGCTGGTGATCGATGGTGGCGTACGCGATATTGCGGCCCTGAAGAAACGCCAGTTCCCGGTGTTCGCCCGCGGCATCTCGCTGAAAGGCACAGTCAAAGCCAGTGCGCTTTCGGTGGGGCAGCCGTTCAATTTCAATGGTGCTTTCGTGACACAGGGCGACTGGGTGGTGGCCGACGATGATGGTGTGATCATCATTCCCAAGGCGGATGCCGCACGCACCTTGGCAGAAGGTGAAGCGCGGGCGGACAAGGAAGCGCAGATGATGCAGGCGTTGACCGAGGGCCGCTCGACCCTGGAACTGATGAACCTGACTGAGTGGAGAACTCGCGCATGAGCGCCGATATCCAACGTCTGAATCAGCGTCTTGCCAATGCGCAGCCGTCCGCGACTTACCGAATCATGGATCGGGTGGCAGAGCGCCGGGCGCAAGGCGCGAAAATTATTTCGCTGTGTGCCGGCGAGCCGGATTTCGATACGCCCAAGCATGTGCGTGAAGCGGCCATTCATGCCATTGAACACGGCCACACCCGCTACACCCAGGTCGCCGGTGTACGTTCACTGCGAGAAGCAGTGGCCGCCAAGTTCCGTCGTGAGAACGGTCTGGACGTAGCCTGGCAAGACACCCTTGTCTGCAACGGTGGCAAACAGGTGATCTACAACGCCTTGGCCGCGACCCTCAATGAGGGTGACGAAGTTATCGTGCCGGCGCCGTACTGGGTCAGTTACCCGGAGATGGTTCAATTGTGTGGCGGTGAAGCCCGAATCGTTACTTGCGACGCCGACACTGGCTTCAAGCTGACGCCCTCGGCGCTGGCCGCCGCGATCACACCGCAGACCCGCTGGTTGATCCTCAATTCGCCGTCCAACCCGACCGGCGCGGTGTATAGCCGGGAAGAACTGCACGCCTTGGCTGAGGTGTTGTTGGCTCACCCTCACGTGCTGATTCTGGCCGATGACATCTACGAGCATCTGATTTTTGATGATCAAGCGTTCTACACCCTGGCCCAGGTTGAACCACGACTGGCACCTCGCACCCTGACCATGAACGGTGTGTCCAAGGCCTATGCTATGACCGGCTGGCGAATCGGTTTCGCCACAGGGCCGCGCTGGTTGCTGGAAGCCATGGAAAAACTGCAAGGTCAGCAAACCTCTGGCGCCAGCTCTGTGTCGCAACAGGCTGCGCTCGCGGCACTGGAAGGTCCCAAGGATTTCATCCGTGAAAGCCGGGTGGCATTCCAGAGTCGTCGCGATTTGATGGTGGCGCTGCTGAACGACACCCCAGGCCTTGAATGCGTCAGTCCAGCCGGGGCGTTCTACGCGTTCGCGTCCTGTGCCGGATTGATCGGGCGTACCTCAGCGGGTGGCCGGGTACTGCACACCGACGAAGATGTCGCGCATGCACTGCTCGACGAAGCGGATGTGGCCGTAGTGCATGGTAGCGCTTTTGGTCTTGGCCCTTACATTCGCATCGCCTACGCCCTGGATGAGGCTTCATTGCGCCGGGCCTGCGAGGCGATCCGTACCTTCTGCACCTCACTACGTTAATCATTTCCCTTCCCATAATGCGTGGCTATCGCCGTTGCCCGGCAGGCCACGCATTCACCCCACCTGCTATACAAAATGGGCATATCTCAAAGACAAAAACGGTAGTCGCAGTCCGCTCCCAGCACTCCCAGAATGGGTGAAAACACAAAAGCAGCACTGCTTGGGAGATTGGCATGTCAACAGAAGCTGAACACACCGTGGGACAGGATTGGCAAGAGGACGTGTTCCGCGTGCTCAAGGCCCACGACGTCAAACACGTGGTCTTCGTACCGGATGCAGGTCACTCGGCGGCCATCCGCATGTCGTATGCCGACCCGGATATCAAGGCTGTCGTCCTCACCACCGAAGAAGAAGGCATCGGCTACCTCGCCGGCGCCTGGCTGGGCGGTGAGCGCGGTGCACTCTTGATGCAGTCCAGCGGCGTCGGTAACTGCATCAACACCCTGGCACTTCAAGTCTGTGCCGGCTTCCCGCTGTTGATGGTGGTCACCATGCGCGGCGACTGGGCCGAATTCAACGCGTGGCAGAACCCGATGGGCCAGGCCACAGAAGCCTCCCTGAATCTGATGAAAGTGATGACCTGGCGCGCGGACGTCCCGGAAGACGTTGCCCCGCTGCTGCACGGTGCCGCGACCATGGCCTTCAACGGTGATTCGTCCACTGCCCTGCTGCTCGGTCAGCGCCTGATTGGAGAAAAGAAATGGGTCAAGTAAGCGCAAACCACACTCTGTGCCGCCGCGAAGTGGTCAAGGCCTTGCTGGCCGACCGCAAAGACGTGCTGGTCGTGACGGGTCTCGGTTCGGCGTCCTACGACGTCATGGCTGCCGGTGACAATGATCTGAATTATTACCTGTGGGCTGCCATGGGCAGCGCGATCACTGTGGGTCTGGGCCTGGCAAATGCGCAGCCAGACAAATCGGTGGTGGTAGTCACCGGTGACGGCGAGTTGCTCATGGGCTTCGGTGCACTGGCCACGGTAGCACTGCAAAAGCCCGCCAACCTGACCATCGCGGTGCTGGATAACGGTCACTTTGGTGAAACCGGCATGCAAGTCAGCCACGCCGGTTTTGGTATTTCCCTGGACCAGGTGGCGAAGACTTGCGGCTTCAGTTGGACCGATGAAATCCGCGACATGGAAGGCGTACATGACCTGCGCGAGCGCTTTGCGAGCCGCGACGGCGTCAAGCTCGCGACGATAAAGATCAAAGCGGAAAACCCGCCACGGGTGCTGCCACCGCGCGATGGTCATTACGTCAAGAATCGCTTCCGTGCCGCCTTGGGTTTCAACCCGATCTGATTGCTCTTTGCCCGGACCCGGTCACGCAGGGCAGATGCCGTGCGTGACACGTTGAGGAGAATAATAATGACTGACCGTAACTCTGAAGAGCTCAATGCCATCCGCGAGGGCGTACGTGCTCTGTGCGCTGAATTCGATGCGGCTTACTGGCGCAAAGTCGACGAAGAAAAAGGTTTTCCGGAAACCTTCGTCAAGGCCCTGACCGATGCCGGCTGGCTGGCGGCGATGATTCCTGTCGAGTACGGCGGATCCGGCCTCGGGCTGGCCGAGGCCTCGGTGATCCTTGAAGAAGTGAACCGTTGCGGCGGCAACTCCGGCACCGTCCACGGGCAGATGTACAACATGTTCACCCTGCTACGACACGGCAGCGAGGCGCAGAAAAGCTACTACCTGCCGAAACTGGCCAGCGGTGAATTGCGCCTGCAATCGATGGGCGTCACCGAACCCACTACCGGCACCGACACCACCAAGATCAAGACCACCGCGATCAAGCGCGGCGACAAGTATGTGATCAATGGGCAGAAGGTGTGGATCTCACGAATCCAGCATTCCGACTTGATGATCCTGCTAGCGCGCACCACACCCTTGGCCGAGGTGAAGAAGAAGTCCGAGGGCATGTCGATCTTCCTTGTCGACCTGCGTGAGGCCATCGGCAATGGCATGACAGTGCAACCCATCGCCAACATGGTCAACCACGAGACCAATGAGTTGTTCTTCGACAACCTGGAGATCCCCGCAGACAGTCTGATCGGCGAGGAAGGCAAAGGCTTCCGCTACATCCTCGACGGGTTGAATGCCGAGCGCACCCTCATCGCCGCCGAATGCATCGGTGACGGTCGCTGGTTTATCGAAAAGGCCAGTGCCTATGCTCGCGACCGCGTGGTGTTTGGGCGTCCTATCGGGCAGAACCAGGGCGTGCAATTCCCCATCGCCGAAGCGCACATCGAAATCGAAGCGGCCGACCTGATGCGCTGGCGCGCCTGCGAGGAATACGACAGCGGCCTCAACGCCGGGGCCAGCGCCAACATGGCCAAGTACCTGGCGGCGAAAGCCTCCTGGGAAGCGGCTAATGCCTGCTTGCAGACCCACGGAGGCTTCGGCTTTGCCTGCGAATACGACGTCGAGCGTAAATTCCGTGAAACCCGTCTGTATCAGGTGGCGCCCATCTCCACCAACCTGATCCTGTCGTACGTTGCCGAACACCTACTTGAACTGCCGCGCTCCTTTTAAAGGATCAGCGTAAAGCCCAGTGCGTCGGCCCAAGCTGGCGCGGCTGGGGAGCCATGACAAGAGAGATAATAATCATGAGCCAACCCAAAGGCATCCGTCCGCTCGATGGCATTACCGTCGTCAGCCTTGAGCATGCGATTGCAGCGCCCTTCTGCACCCGACAATTGGCCGATCTTGGCGCGCGCGTGATCAAGGTCGAACGCCCAGGCACGGGTGACTTCGCCAGAGGGTACGACCAACGCGTCAACGGTCTCGCCTCGCACTTCGTCTGGACCAATCGTTCGAAAGAAAGCCTGACCCTCGATCTGAAACAAGATTCGGCCACCGAGGTGCTGGACAGCTTGCTGGCCACTGCCGATGTCCTGGTGCAGAACCTGGCGCCGGGTGCCGCAGCACGAATGGGACTTTCATTTGAGGCTTTGCATCAGCGGTTTCCGCGCCTGATCGTTTGTGACATTTCAGGCTACGGCGCAGGCGGCCCGTATGAAAAGAAAAAAGCCTATGACCTGTTGATCCAGAGCGAAGGCGGATTCCTATCGGTCACCGGCGGACCGGGTGAGGAAGAAATGGCCAAGGCCGGTTGCTCGATTGCTGACATCTCGGCCGGCATGTACGCCTACACCGGAATTCTATCTGCCTTGCTGTTGCGTGGACGCACTGGCGAAGGTAGCCACCTCGATGTGTCGATGCTGGAAAGCCTGGTCGAGTGGATGAACTACCCGATGTACTACGCCTACGACGGCGCTACACCTCCCCCTCGCGCCGGCGCCGCGCACGCCACGATCTACCCCTATGGCCCCTTCCCTATCGGTGACGGCACCACAGTCATGCTGGGGTTGCAGAACGAACGAGAGTGGCGGCTGTTTTGCGACAAGGTACTGCTTACTCCTGAACTGGCGAAAGACGAACGCTTCTCTGCCAACTTCAAGCGCGTCGAAAACCGTCAAGCGCTGCGGGCACTCATCGTTGAATCGTTCTCCACACTCAATTTCGATGCCGTGTTTGAACGGTTAGAGCATGCGCAAATTGCGAACGCCCGGGTCAACGACATGCAAGGTGTTTGGGACCATCCGCAACTTCAGGCACGTGACCGATGGCGGGAAGTCGAAACCTCCGCCGGCACCGTCCCGAGCTTGATACCTCCCGGCAGCAACAGCGCGTTCGAGCCACGTATGGATGCCGTACCGGGCCTCGGTCAGCACACCGAACAGGTGCTCAGGGAACTGGGTCTGGGTACAGACCGTATTGAACAAATGCGCGCAGCCGGGGCGATTTAGCCTTCATCTGAAAACAAAAAACCTGCCTGCAACAATCAAAGTTTTTCGAGAGAACACTGCCCAATGAAAATGCTGGTAGCTGTGAAACGAGTGGTCGACTACAACGTCAAGGTTCGCGTTAAGGCGGACAATTCCGGCGTCGACCTCGCCAACGTGAAAATGTCGATGAACCCGTTCTGCGAGATCGCCGTGGAAGAAGCCGTACGCCTGAAAGAAAAGGGTGTTGCGACCGAAATCGTTGTCGTCTCCATCGGCCCGTCCACCGCTCAAGAGCAACTGCGCACCGCGCTGGCTCAGGGTGCCGATCGCGCCATCCTCGTCGAATCCGCCGAAGATCTGACTTCCCTGGCCGTTGCCAAGCTGCTCAAGGCTGTTGTCGACAAGGAACAGCCACAGCTGGTGATCCTTGGCAAACAAGCCATCGACAGCGACAACAACCAGACTGGCCAGATGCTCGCTGCATTGAGCGGCTACGGTCAGGGCACGTTCGCTTCGAAAGTCGAAATCAGCGGCGACAGCGTGGCTGTTACCCGTGAAATCGACGGCGGCGCGCAGACAGTTTCCCTGAAACTGCCGGCCATCGTCACCACCGACCTGCGTTTGAACGAGCCGCGCTACGCGTCGCTGCCCAACATCATGAAAGCCAAGAAGAAGCCTCTCGACGTGCTGACTGCGGACGCTTTGGGCGTTTCCACCGCCTCCACCAACAAAACCCTGAAAGTCGAAGCGCCTGCTGCACGCAGCGCGGGTATCAAGGTCAAGTCGGTGGCTGAACTGGTCGAGAAACTGAAAAACGAAGCGAAGGTGCTTTGAGCTTAGGAGCCTAATCATGACTATCTTGGTAATCGCTGAACACGACAACAAAGTAGTGGCCCCGGCCACGCTGAACACCGTGGCTGCTGCCGTCAAAATCGGCGCTGACATCCACGTTCTAGTTGCAGGCCAGGGCGCTGGCGCCGTGGCTGAAGCCGCTGCGAAAGTGGCTGGCGTGGCTAAAGTGCTGGTTGCCGACAACGCTACCTACGCTCACCAGCTGCCGGAAAACGTTGCTCCTCTGGTCGCTGAACTGGGCAAGGGCTACAGCCACATCCTGGCTGCCGCTACTTCCACCGGCAAAAACATCCTGCCACGCGTTGCCGCGCAGCTGGACGTTGACCAGATCTCCGAGATCATCGCCGTGGTCAGCGCTGACACCTTCCAGCGTCCGATCTACGCCGGTAACGCCATCGCGACCGTACAGTCCAACGCTGCAGTGAAAGTGATCACCGTGCGTGCCACCGGTTTCGACCCGGTTGCCGCTGAAGGTGGTTCGGCTGCCGTTGAATCGGTGGCTGCTGCTCACGACGCCGGTACTTCCAGCTTCGTTGGTGAAGAACTGGCCAAGTCCGATCGTCCGGAACTGACCGCTGCCAAGATCGTCGTTTCCGGCGGCCGCGGCATGCAGAACGGCGATAACTTCAAGCACCTGTACGCCCTGGCCGACAAGCTGGGCGCTGCTGTTGGCGCTTCCCGCGCGGCAGTGGACGCAGGTTTCGTACCCAACGACATGCAGGTCGGTCAGACCGGCAAGATCGTTGCTCCACAGCTGTACATCGCCGTCGGTATTTCCGGCGCGATCCAGCACTTGGCCGGCATGAAAGACTCCAAAGTGATCGTTGCGATCAACAAGGACGAAGAAGCGCCGATCTTCCAGGTGGCCGATTACGGCCTGGTGGCGGATCTTTTTGAAGCGATTCCAGAAATGGCCACCCTGGCCTGATCACTGACCGACTGGAGCAAAGAATATGAGCAGCAGTTCCGATTTTTCCGCCTGGATTGGACGACGTCAGGAAAGCCAGGACCGGATCAGTTTCACTCTGGTCAGACGCATTGCCGCGACATTGGGCGAGTCGGCACCACAACCCGGTGAGCCGCTGCCGCCCCTGTGGCACTGGGCATTTTTTCAGGAGCCGGTGGGTGCCAGCGAACTGGGGCCGGACGGCCATCCAGCGCTTGGGGGATTTTTGCCGCCGGCCCATAACCGCAATCGCATGTGGGCGGGAAGCCGAATTGAGTTTTTCCAGCCATTAAAAGTGGATGCTGAAGTGACCTGTGTATCGACCATCCTCAACGTCGAGGAGAAGCACGGTCGCACGGGTTCCTTATTGTTCGTCACAGTACGCCATGAGTTTTTCCAGGACGGCAAACGCGCCCTTCAAGACGATCAGGACATTGTTTACCGTGAACCTTCCCCGCCCAAACTGAACGGTACCGAAAAGCTACCTGAAGGCCAATGGCAGGAACGGATAGAGCCCACTCCAACCCTGCTGTTTCGCTATTCCGCAGTGACCTTCAATGGTCATCGTATTCACTATGACTGGCCGTATGTGACAGAGACCGAAGGTTATCCGGGGCTGGTGGTACATGGTCCATTGATCGCCACGTTGAATTTGCGTGCCTTTACCAAAGCGCATCCAACTGCGCGCCTGGAGCGTTTCGCATTCCGCGGAGTACGACCTCTGATTTCGCCTAAGCCTTTCCAGGTGGGCGGACGTCTAATCGAAAACGGCAAGGCACAGGTCTGGGCTGGCAATCAGGACGGCACAGCACAGATCGGAGAGATCGAGTTCAGCAATGGAGCAACGCCATGAGCAAATCAATTGTTCGCTCCGCCCTGTTTGTGCCGGCTACTCGACCAGAGCGCATCTCAAAAGCTATTGCCACCGGGGCGGATCGAGTCATCGTTGACTTGGAAGATGCCGTGCAAGAAAACCTCAAGGAGCAGGCGAGGGATAATCTCGACGCGTTCCTGAGCGAAGCCCCGGATGCACGGATTCTGGTCCGAGTGAATGCCCCGGATCACTGGGCGCATGTTGCGGATCTGGATCTTTGCCGACGCCACGCCGGCGTTATCGGAATTCTGCTACCCAAAGCAGAAAGCGCGAAACAGGTCACCACAGCTGCCGGTACCGAAAAACCGATTTGGCCAATCATCGAGAGCGCGAAGGGCTTGTCAGCACTCAACGAAATTGCCGGCACTCAAGGCGTTGAGCGGTTGTCGTTCGGTAGTCTGGATCTGGGTCTGGACCTGAACCTGACTACTGGCAGCCATGCCGCCGAAGAAATCCTTAGCCATGCGCGCTACGCCGTTTTGCTCGCCACCCGGGTTGCAGTGCTCGCTCCAGCGTTGGATGGAGTATTTCCGTCGATCCAGGACACCGCTGGGCTACTACGCGCGGTTCATTTTGCACGCGACATGGGCTTTGGTGGCGCGCTTTGTATCCATCCAACCCAAGTCGCGATCATTCATCAGGCGCTAAAACCAAGCCAGGAAGAATTGCACTGGGCGCAACGCATTATCGAAGCCGCTCGTTCAGGTGAAGGCGTTTTCGTGCTGGATGGGCAAATGGTCGATGCGCCGGTCATTGGTCGCGCGCAATCCATTTTGGCTCGCGCGACCTGATTCAACACCGGCGCCGTTGCTTAGAAGCTATGAATCCATTCCCATCCTACAGGACGGTGTCATGACTAACGTTTCCAGCCTTACCCATGCCATTTCAATCAATCCCGCCAATGGTGAGCAGATCGGCCACTACCCCTTCGAATCCGCATCGGAACTGGAGGCATCACTGTCACGTGCTAACAAGGGGTTTTCCACCTGGCGTAGCCAACCCGTCGAAATGCGTTCGCAAGCACTGATCGCTTTGGCAAGGGCATTGCGCGACAACGCAGAAGCGATGGCGAAGATGATCACTCAAGAGATGGGCAAACCCAACACTCAGGCGCGCGGTGAGATTGAAAAGTGTGCGCAACTCTGTGAGTGGTACGCCGAGCACGGCCCCGCCATGCTAACCGCCGAACCCACTCAGGTTGAGGGCGGAAAGGCACGAATTGAATATCGTCCACTGGGTCCGATTCTCGCCGTGATGCCTTGGAACTTTCCGATCTGGCAGGTGCTGCGTGGCGCCGTCCCGGCGTTGATTGCCGGCAATACCTACGTCCTCAAACATGCGCCGAACGTGATGGGATGCGCCTATCTGCTACTAGACGCGTTCAAGCGCGCCGGCTTTGCTGAAGGTGTGTTCGAAGTCATCAATGTCACGCCCGACGGTGTCTCCACTGCGATAACAGACACTCGCATCGCCGCGGTCACGCTCACTGGCAGCGTCCGAGCGGGCATGGCTATTGGGGCACAGGCGGGTGCAGCTTTGAAAAAATGTGTGTTGGAACTGGGTGGCTCAGATCCCTTCATAGTGCTCAACGACGCCGACCTGGACGAAGCTGTCAAAGCCGCTGTGATTGGCCGCTACCAAAACACCGGACAAGTCTGCGCGGCGGCTAAACGCTTAATTGTCGAACAAGGCGTTGTCGAGGAATTTACCCGCAAGTTTGTCGAATCCACCTCCAAGTTGGTCATCGGCGATCCACTGGCCACAGACACTTACATAGGGCCCATGGCCCGCTTTGATTTGCGCGATGAACTGGATCGTCAGGTCCGAGACACCCTGGAAGAAGGTGCGACCTTGTTGTTGGGAGGCAGAAAGGCCGAAGGCCCTGGCAACTACTACGAGCCTACGGTCTTTGGTGATGTCACCGACCAGATGACCTCATTCAAACAGGAATTGTTTGGGCCCGTGGCATCGATCATCACCGCGCGGGACGCCGCACATGCATTGGAACTGGCTAACGACAGTGAATTTGGGCTCGCCTCGACCATCTACACACGCAATGTCCAACTGGCCCAGAAGCTGGCCGGCGAACTGGAAACCGGAGGCGTGTTCATCAATGGCTATTGCGCAACCGACCCACGCGTCACCTTCGGCGGCGTAAAGAAAAGCGGGTTTGGCCGTGAGCTTTCGCATTTCGGTGTGCGCGAATTCTGTAATGCACAGACCGTCTGGCTGGACCGTCACTAACAACAAGCAAGTCGCCAGGCCCAGCGAAAACGTCCGCTGAGCCAAAGATGGGCGAGTCAGAAAAAGACTCGCCCCACCTTTATGAGGAGCTTTTGATGCGAGTCTTCCCTGCAATGCTGGGCGTTACGCTGACTGCGGCGTTAACCTTCACGCCAGCGATGGCTGCCGAACTTACCGGTACACTTAAAAAAATTAAGAACTCGGGGACCATAACCCTGGGGCACCGAGACTCTTCAATTCCGTTCTCCTACATCGCCGACGCTTCCGGCAAACCAGTTGGCTACTCGCATGACATCCAATTGAAAATTGTCGACGCTATCAAGCAGGAACTTGAGATGCCCGAGCTGAACGTACGGTACAACCTGGTGACGTCACAAACGCGCATCCCGCTTGTGCAAAACGGTACTGTCGATCTGGAGTGCGGTTCTACAACCAATACCGCAGAGAGGGCGCAGCAAGTCGAATTTTCAGTCGGCATCTTCGAAGCCAGCACTCGACTGTTGGTCCGAAAGGATTCGATCTACAAAGACTTTGACCATCTCAATGGCAAGAACGTAGTGACCACTGCTGGCAGCACTGCCGAACGGATGCTCAAGGTCATAAATGCCGAGAAAAAGATGAACATGAACGTCATCTCTGCCAAAGACATTGGAGAGTCTTACCAAATGCTCGAGTCCGGCCGCGCCATTGCGTTTATGCAGGACGACGCATTGCTGGCGGGCGAGATGGCCAAGGCAAAGAAACCGGAAGATTGGGTGGTGACCGGCACCCCGCAATCCAACGAAATCTATGGTTGCACAATGCGTCGGGGTGATCCGGATCTCAAAAAAGTCGTGGATGACTCGATCAAGTCACTTTTCGTCTCGGGCGAAATCAACGCCATCTACGATAAATGGTTTACTCAGCCCATCCCTCCCAAAGGCTTGAATCTCAAATTCCCCATGAGCGCAGAACTCAAAACAATCATCGCCCAACCCAACGACCAACCGGCGCCGGAAAAGGCTCTTTAACGGTCGCCCCCTTCTGCTCAAGCGACCAGGACACAGCGAGGCACTCTCCTCGCGCCATGACCTTTGTATCAGCTGAAAATTCCACCAAGAGCCAGAGCTTTTGTAGGGGTAAAAACGCCTAAAAATAAAAAGGGGTCGCGAGATAAAATCTCGCAACCCCTTGAATTATATGGTCGGGACGGAGTGATTCGAACACTCGACCCCTAGCACCCCATGCTGGCGGAAGTCCCGAAAAGCCTTAAATAGCAACACCTTACGTAGGCGCCCACTGCAATCGACGCCTAACGATGTTGAACAAAGATTCACGAATCCCCGCAAATCTCCCTACAGGCTTTCGCCCTGAAAGTCCCTGCCCCAGGCATCCTGCCGACCAAATACCAAGCCAAATTAAGACACGCCAGGCATTCGCTTGTAGAATCCGCCGCCATGATCCTGGGCGCGCAGTCGCGCGGGATGCCTTTGGGGGACGACGCACGACCAACCTTGCCCATTTTCACAAGGCAAGGCCGAGTGCGATGAAGCATGAATGACCGATTGAGAGACTATGCAGTGCTAAGAAGTGCGCGTTATTGCTTTAAGTTTTTTACTCTGGCTTTTTCTATCGCCAGTTTTCAGTGGGCCTTTGCTGACGAAGCGATGAACAATTCGTCGGACCAAACAGAGAAGCGCTTTATATCTTCGCCGGTTGATCACTGGCAAACATATTCCCAAAGTGCGCCTGGCGGCACTCATAAATTTATTGAAAGCAACAAAAGCTTTTCAATAAAGAAATTGAAAAAACCATCAAAAGATTTTCATACCGGATATGCCTTTGTAAGCGGCGGGAATCTTTACTTTGAGGACAGAGGGAACAGCATCAGCTATAAGAGAAACTGGTTGGGGATATACAACACTTCAAAAATAGCCTCTGACAACGCATACAAAACCGACAGCTATATATTCGACTACGACTCTTATGCCGGAACTATTTCAGCCTGTCCGCTGCTGGGTGATGGCGCGTGCCCAACGATTGATTTTCTAAAGGGCACTTACCCATATGTTTACGCAAAAAAGAAAGACTCCTTATTATCCATAACAAACTATGGAGATGCCTTACTTTTCAAAGATGGTAAGTGGTGCAGAATGTCAATGCATGACGACATTTATTCATGCGCCAGTTCCGAGCCGCCAGTATTGTCCGCCCCTAGGGGAATACAGTTTTACAGTTCAATAAACTATCAAGGGCGGGTTCTTCTGGGAGAGTGGCCGACGGGCCGTCTGTATGAGTTTGATGGCGCTGAGCTAAAACCATCCGACATGACGCCACCGAAAATTGCAGAGCTTTCAGACAAGCGTATGGGTTATGAGGCGCAGACGATGGCCTCTTACTGCGGAGACTTGTTTGTTGGGTATTGGCCGAAGGGTGAAGTGTGGCGATACGACCATGCCGCCGGGAAGTGGGAATTCTTCAACCGGTTTTTCAGCGTAGAAGAAGACGAGCCCTTCATCCCGCATTCGTACCGACCGGACGACGATCTGAACCCGGCATTCTTCGGCCAGCGCATTACCGCTATGGTTCCGTTTAAAGGCTCACTATATTTGACCACGTCAAATCTGAGGTCCTGGACGGCAGCCGATACAGCGCTATCAAAAATATCCCCAGCTAAGGCGGATGAATACGGGTCAATCTACAAAGTGACCAAGCCAGGCTGCTCAACAAGCTACGCGAGCAACCTGCAATAATTAAGGCTCGCGCTACCTACGGAACACCAAGGAGCAA
This sequence comes from Pseudomonas sp. ARP3, assembly GCF_001029595.1. Lineage (NCBI taxonomy): Bacteria > Pseudomonadati > Pseudomonadota > Gammaproteobacteria > Pseudomonadales > Pseudomonadaceae > Pseudomonas > Pseudomonas sp. ARP3. Next base: position 157,027 of record NZ_LEKF01000010.1, on the reverse strand, counting down.
CGGACATGCTGACGACTATAACGCCAACCAGAATTGAAAAGTTTGCAGTGCTTGCTTTCGTGCTGCTATTCCCCGGTGCTTTTTTTTACCATGTTGGCACCGGCATCGGTTACATACCGCACGTCCTGGGCGGTTACATCAGCTTTGTCGGCGCGGTGCTCCTCTCTGTTTTTTTGGTGAATTCCGTAATAACAACAACAAAAGAAATGACCATAAAAAAACATGACCTGCTATTTTATGTATTCATATTTTTGTTTGGATTAGTTTCCGCCATAAGCTATATCAATGAGTACCACACAGAGAACGCGCAATCAAACTTCCTGCTATTCATAAATATGCTTGTATGCTTCCATATATTCAAAAACATAAACATTACAGATGAAACATTTAAGAAGACGATAACTGCATCAACGCTACTAATGAGTGCAACGATACTTTACCTGTCTTCTGGCGGGCGTTTCTCAATTGAGCTTTTGTCAGAAACGCCAGAAAGTGTTGCAAGCTATCAGACATTTGCAATTGCGTACATCTGCCCTCTTGCCTTGACAATTGGAAAGGCTAAGTCAAGGCTTTGCAGAAATGCAATATTTGCGCTTGGCATGATCTGCCTTTATTTGAACAGCGCAAGAAGCGAGTTTGTAGGGTTCGTTATATTATTCCTTGTCTTCGAGGCCTCCGCTTCAAAGTACAGAATCATAACTCCCATTGCGGCAATTGCGTTGGCGGCGATAGCGCTCGTAGCCCTAGTGTCGATTGATCCAGAAATTGCAGACAACAGAATCACCCAGCTTATGGACCTGTCTAAAGACGAGTCATCAAACGTAAGAGACGAAATATCTAGAGAGGGATTTGAGAAGATACTTGCTAGCCCAATTATTGGGGACTATGGGAATTACGAGCCCGGCTACTACATCCACAACATTCTGTCGGCCTGGCAGGAATTAGGCATTTTTGGTTTCCTCTACTTCCTTTTCCTGCTCTATTCGCCTACAAAACGATTCGCGGTAAGCGCATTGGTATATGGCGACAGGTCTCATGGGACAGCGCTCTGCCTGGGAATGCTCGCGTCCACGATCGTGCTGCTGATATTCGGAAAGTACTTTGCCTACCCACTGGTAGCGGTGGCGTTGGGAATGGCATCCAGCGAATTTAAGGCAGATACAGCCATCGATAAGCAAGAAAGCTGAAGCAGCGGCCGGGCGTCCGGCCGCCTGTTACTCAAAACTCAGACAATCCAATCTTGCAATTCAACTTTACCGGAACGGCAGCGGTGAAATTGCTGGCGTTCGGCGTTCTGATAGATGGCGTGAACCCCGTTTCGGTATCTGGATCAGCGCCCGCAATTGGCGTGATAGAGCCGATAAACGTAATTTTCGATGTGCTCACCACTACTGCCGGCACCTTGGGGTAGGTGTAACGGTAGGCAATGGGCGTGCCTGTCACGAAGCTTGCCCCCGTGGACGTCGTAACGGTTTGCGTGTAGGTAAGCCCTGGCAACCTGTGCGGCAGTGTTGGGTAGGTGCCGGTAGAGGCGCCATGCAAGGCAACACCCTGCGGTAAGTTTCCTGACAGATTCTGTATCGAGAACCCATCCGAGGACGCAGTACCGGAATCAAGCGCGCTTCGAATTACAAAGCCCATATTGTTCACGTTGAAATTCATGCCGTTAATATCGACACTGATTTTGTTCACCGACCCCGCATTTCGAAACAGCAGGAAGAACGTTATGTTGGTGAGGTTTTTACCATTCAGCGTGCAGTTTTTAACGAGAAGGTTTACAGGCCCGTCAGTGTTGGCCGTCAGGGCATTGTTCTGACCGCCGACATCAATGATCCCGCGACCAGTGCCTTGCGGATTGGTAAACGTGGAAAGCGCGACACCGTCCAACGTGAAGTTCCCGCCGAGCATTTCCGACGAATAGATCACACAGCCGAGATCCATGGCGCTGATACTGCCACCAACATAGCCATTATTCTTGCCCTGCCAGGTTCCGCCGCCACGGGTATGACTATTTACAAACCAGCAGTTTTCGGAGTTGCCGTGCATATCCGCCGCATGCACGCCCGACGTGGCATCGTTCGTAATTGTCGCCTCACTGATAATCACGTTTCGGCAGGGCACGCAGCCAGCGCCTGCGTAGCCGCCCATAGCCACGCCATGGCGGCGTGCATGGTACTGGCCACCAGATACCAGGATGTTTTGTGAGTTCGCTGTGATGATCCCGTAATCGTCTCCAGTGGTGCCCGGATTGAAAGCTGATCCATCCAGTAGCACGCCGTCAGGTGTTTTCGATATCACGATTCCAGCTTCGCCCAGGGCGTTGGCGCGGAGGCCGCGAGTTCTCAGCCTGGTGATCGACTCAAGGAAAATTGTGTTGGTAACCGTGGTGCTGCTGCGAACGTACACATCAATGAGCGTCACGTCGTTTTTGGCGAGCTTGTAGATTTGCACGCCGGCGGCCAGGTAGTCGGCATAGAGATTGCCCGCCAGATTCACGCTGGTCGAAGTAAGCACCTTGTCCACGCGCACCCATTCTCCCGCGTGGTAATAGCTGCGGAACGCAGAGAAGCTGGTGCCTACAGGATTCCAGATGCAAATCCAGTCGCCAGAAACAAGGCCGTGCGCCGTCGCGAAGGACAGAACGTGAGAGCCGGCGGTGACGTTGGACGCCAGGGATGCAATCTGCGTGATTGACCCAGTGCAGCTGAGGGCGTTCGTTCCTACAAAGTCGCTTGCCGTGGCGTCGATGAACGCCCCGGGTTCGGCAGCAATGCTTACGTTGCCAGGAACTGCTTTCAACTCCTTGTTGATAAACGGAATGCGGCTGTAGCGAACAGGCAGCCCGGTATTGAGTGCGGCCTGAAACGCCGCCCAGTCTATGGTGTTGGTGAGTGACGTAGCGTGCGGGTAAACCGCCTGGGCCGCCGCTAGAGTTGCGAATCGATCGGAAAGAGGATGCCGCGTACCATCGTTAATTGCGCCAAAGCTCGCCGGATTGGCCACGAAGGCAACGCCCTGGGTAACTCGCTGAAGGTCGTCCAGTGCGGCGGCAACCGTGGTTGTGATTCCACTGAGCGATGGCGCATACAGCACGTTTGCGGCGTTGTTAACAGGGCCCTGACCGGTCGCCAGAATAGAGGAAAGGTAGGTCTCGACAGATTGCTTTGTCGCCGCATCCTGCTGTCCGATGGGATTTGCAACGCTGGTGATCCGGCGGTTCTCTGCGAAGAAGTAATCGAGACCAAGCGGCCGAATAAGCGCTCGCTTGAACAGTGAGAACCCTTGCTGAATCAGCATGGTCAGCCGATCAAACACGTCCTCATGGATTTCTGCCAGGAACTTCCCCTGGTTACGCAAGGACGTCAACTGCAGCACGTCCATTTCCCGCGCTACCACCAACTGGCCAGGGCCTGCCAAGGCGGTGCTGGTCACGACGCTCCCGCCCGATTCGCTCCCTGCCCCGTTGGCGGTGTACTGCGTGCCGAAGAGCAGTTGAGTGCTTACCCCTTGCGGATCGATGTAAGTGACAATCAGGTCCTCATTTGCCAGGAACTTGAAGTAGAAAGGGAAATTGGTCGTTACCCCGTTGGTTGCAAATAGCGCGCTACTCTCTGTTGTGTTGACGGTCACGGTTGTGACTCCTTTTCTCTGGGCGAAAAAAAGCCCGCTCAGTGGCGGGCTTCAGTGGCGGGCTTTTCTGTTATCGAGTGATGCCTAATGGGTCGAGGTAGCTTTGCGATGGCTTGACCAGGAACTTCTGGCCGTTTTCCTGCTGGATGCGTTGTTCGGTCCGACGTAGCGATCCGGGGTTCATGGCTTCTTGCACAGACCAAAGGAACAGGTGGTCCATGGCGATGCGGGTGTAGAACAGGTTGAGGAATGGTGTGTTGTTCTGGGCCAGGCGCAGCGCAGACGATGCGGCGTCGTCGCCGGATCTGATCTTCGCCCACAGGTCCAGCGCGTTGGCAGCGGTGCCCAAGGTTGGGCCGGCGAGCGTTTCCAGCGGCTTGTTGCCGAAGCGGCTGACCTCACCGAACATGAAGTCGCCCATGATCCCGAACCCACCGCCTTGGGTCATTGCAGCAATCCACGTCTTGGGATCATCCGCCGGCCGGGGCTGGCGGCCCTTGACCGCATCCTTGGCCGACATGGACAAATACCCGAACGCCGTGGTCCACAGCAGCAACTGGGCCATGGCCAAGCGCTCACCGTTTCCGTTGCGTAGGGCGGCAATAAGATCCTTGCTGCCCCGGTATCCCTCACCCAGTGGCGTCGGCGCATAGCCTCGGCCATACAGCTCCCGGCCCAACGTCTTCTGCATATAAGCAGCAGGGAAGCTCTTGAATTGGGTCATGAACCGGTTGAGGTCGCCCATGATCGTGCCCGGCCTGGTGCCTTGGTTCATGATCGAACGTGTGCGGGCATCCGGCTCCAGCACCGCATAGCTGACCCGGTCGTTCACGTAGGCGCGCAGGCTGCGTTCCAGGCCTTCGCGTGTTTCACGGATAGCCGACGCGGAGACCTTGCGCCCTTGCTCAGCGAGGTATGCGCTGATGCGCTCGTCGGGGATGCCTGGGATGCCATCGGTGGTCATGTAGTCGCGGCCGTCAGCCATGCGGGTATCCATACCGCGCAACAGATCCCACTTGCCCGCGTCGAGGTCGTACAGTCCCAGCGTGCGGCGCAGGCCCGCGTCCATCGTGCCCCAGGCCCTGCCTTTATTCTGGGCCAGGTTGTGCGCCATCATCAGCCCAGCGCTTGCCTTGTTGGCGTCAGTCCACCAGGACAGGCCGTTCAGCTTGAAGAACAGCGACATTCCCCGCGACATCTTCCCGCCCACAGAGTCATCGGCAGAAAACCGCCGCATGATCTCCCCTCGCATCGAATCCCCATAAACCCCGAAGCTCGACAGGATTTCACGCTGCTCAAGGCTTCCGCGCCCCTTGGCAAGGCCGGCGGTCATTTCGCCCAGCGAACCCAGGAAGCTCTTGCCCTGGTACCGCATTTCACTGGCGGCCACCGGCAGATCGGCGAAGCTCGACAGCAGCGCGCCGCCCAACTTTGACAGCGACTGCCAGGCCCGGACGTTGGCAGATATCCTGGCCGCCCATGCATTTCCAGGTATCCGTGTTGCGCCGCTGACCTCGGCAAAGCGGTTAGCGATCATGTTGCCGCGCGCGGTATTGAAGTTGGTCAGCGCCTTCGGGTCTCCCGACTTGCGCACGTCCTCGGCCAGGATATCCATGGCCATGTTGAGGTTGGCCTCTGGGTTGGTGCCCAGGCGGCGCATGATCCCGGTGTTCTGCCCGGCCATATCCAGACCACGCAACACTGCCTCGCGCAGGTTTCCGGTACCGAACAGCGTGTTGTACTCATGCCAGGCCACGCCGTCCTTGAAGTGCAGAACTCGCTCTTGGCTGATTTTCTTGGCGATGTTGGCCGGCCCCTTGAAGCCGTTTGCTGGTTTATCACCCGGCGCCTTGAGGTGGTCGCCAGAGACAAGGCCGTCGTACACGCCGCGCAGGAACTGGGTGGGGTTGGCTACATCGTCGAACGTGCGGGCGTCCAGCCGCGGCTGAATTTCCTCAAGCCATTTATCAAAGCCTGCAGAACCGATCTTCTCGCCGTCGTGGCTTTGGCGGGCGATGTACCCGGGTAAGTTGCCGATGTTGGCACCTGCGCGGTTCGCATCAATGCGCGCCGCCTCTTGGTACTTCTGAATGGTTCGGGCAATGCTGACCACCTGGTCGTTGAGCTTTGAGGTGTCCTGCTTGGTCCCGATCTTCCAGAGCGCATCGGCGATATCAACATCCGAATCACCTTTGGCCAGGATTGCCACCAGGTCCTGGCGCTCCAAATCATGGATGAACCCACCGATATAGGCATCGCCCAGCGCCTTCTGCTCGGCGGCGACCGACATGCGCGAGCCCTGGCGCGCCAGGTTTGTACCCACCAGCAGCGATTCAATGCCCAGGTCTGGCCGGTCGGCAAAGCTGCCGCGGACGAACGAAACAATCTCGCCGCGCCGACGCAGGTTGAGCAAGGCATTGCGCTTCTCGATCAGTGCCGCGTGCTGGGCCTGCTTGCCCAGCTCATCAGCCGCGCGCAACGTTGCCTGCTCCATGCCCAAGGCGCCCTCCCTGGCTATCAGCTCCTTGGCTCTCCCCCGCAACAGTTCGAAGATCTCGGCAATTTCTCTGTCTTCCAGATTGCCAGCGGCAGCCCGTACAGCGTCGATGCAAGGGGTCATTGTCCGTTCCTTATGTCGCATACAGCGGCAGCGCGGTATGCCTTCGAGTATTGTTCTGCGCGGTCGGCCTGGGCCTGGGCGGCGTCAGCTTCGTCACGGCTGGCGGCCAGAACATCGGCCCGGTCTTTCTCCGGAAGCTGATCCAGCATTTCCTTGACCAGGGCTTCGTCCTCGTCGAACTGCTGGCGAGTGGCTTCGAAGTCGTCCTGGGGTTGAGACTTTGGAGAGGTATCGGCGCGAAGGCTTTCGGCCTGGCCCTCTGGATCAACCCGGCGCGCCAGTGGACGCTTGACGTACTCCATGGCGCCAGCGGCCTTGCCTGGTGCCTCCAGATCGAACAGCGCTTGCACGTCGATATCACGACCGCTGACGGCCTGGGCAACCGCGGTGCGCAAGGCGCTGTCGCGCACGATCCAGTCGGCATCCTGAGCAGTTTCACGCGCGGTGCGGATGGCAGAGTCCAGCGGCCGTTGCTGATAACCCTGCATGATTTGCTTGGCGCGAGCCTCTATCTGCGGGCGCAAACGCTCTGGCACCTCGCCCCGCTCAATCAAACCGAGGTCACGCCGATCAAACTCACCGGCTCGGTTTCGCTCCAGGGTGGTGTTGATTTCAGCCTGTCGGGCGCCGATCTGCTCGCGCTGGGCGGCGATGGTGTCGCGGGCTGCGCGTTCTGCCTGCTTGCGGGTCATGCGCTGGCCCTGGAATTCTTTGGTCAAGTCCTTAAATGTCGCATCCAGGCCCATCGCGCGCTGAGTCAGCGCAACACGTTCGACGCGTAGGTCTGCCACGTTGTCCACACGCTCACCCGTCAAAGTCGGGCGTATCTCGTCGATAGCCTGGCGCTCGGCATTGCGGTACAGCGTTGCGCCGTCGGCCTCAAGATCGCGGGCAAGCGCACCGCGCAAAGCGGTTTCTGGATCCTGGTCAAAGATGCGCTCAAAGTCGGCGGCGCGCAGAGGCTGCGGGGGCTGGCGGTCAGCGGAGTTCAACACGCTCTCGACCTGTGGCGTCGGCTCTGTGGCAATCCGCCGGCGTAACGCATCAGAAACAGCACCGCCGACGGTATGCAGCCCGCCACCCAGAAGGCCGCCCATGGCGATATTGGCCAGGGAGTCGGATAAGCCGTATTCCGTCTGGTCCATACCGGCGGCGATCAACGGTAGCGGCTCAATGATTGCGGCGCCCACTGCGCCCTCAACAGCACCAACGCCTGCGCGCACACCGGCACGGGCCAAAGGCGAAGCCGCGCGCCCGAGCATTGCCGCATAACGCGCTTCGCCCACCACGGGCACGAATGCCGAAGCAATGTTGAGAGGGTCCAGCAGCGAAGCGGCAACACTGGCACCGAGTTGAGTACCGAATGATCCACCGTTCGCCCGGGTCATGACCTGCTGGCGGGCTGCCTGCTCCCGGTGGCGGTCGATAAGGATGTCGAGGGCGCCCTGGCGGATGCCTTGCTCGGGGATTTTTATGTCCAGGCCCATGCCTGAAACCTTTTCGCGTGCGACCTGCGCATCCATAAGCGGAGTGTCAGGCTCATTGCGCGGCGGCACCAGAATGGATTCGGTGTCACCGGTCAGGCGCAGACCTTCCTGGGCCTGGCCGAGTTGCTCGGTACGAATGATGGCGCTCGACGGGTTCGTAGAGAATGCACCACCAAAGGACGCGTCCCACACCTCGCCAGCATCGGCCGGTATGTCGAGCATCGTCTGCCGATCAAGAACCGGCGCATCACCTGCATAGATAGTCATGGCATGAACCCCATTGGCGCCACGCGATACTGATCGGGCTCGCGCAACCCTTTCTGTTGCAGGTCGGCCCAGGTGCGGGTGATGAGCTGGCCGTCAGCGCCGCGCACGCGGTAGCCGTTCAGGGTCAACGAAAGACCGGTCTCGTCCTCGTTCGGCACCCACTGGCCGCTTGATTGCAGGGCGTCGTGCAACTGCTTGCGGTTCTGTTCCTCGGTGACGCCGGCGATACCCGGCAGCGGCATCAGTTCTTCAGGCTTGATCTGGCGCATGGCCTGAGTGGCGCCACGGCTGACGGCCTGGGTGTCCTGGGTTTTGGGTACGCGGTACGTGCCGAAGAAGTCGTACTTATCGTTGACCATCCCGCCCACTACGCGCTTGGCGGCGTCCTTCGGGCTTTCGCCCTGGAGAACGTATGACGTGGCCGTGCGCAACGCCGCCTTGTACATCGTGCTGTAGGTGTTTATGCCGCCGGACTGGCCTTGCAGAGACTCGGCAAAAGGCACCAGTGCTTGCTGAACTGACTGGACAATGTCGTCCTTCTGGCCTTTCTGTAGCCCTGCGTTCAGGTCGCTGTCTTTGATTGCAGCCACCGAGGCCATGCGTTCAGCTACATCCTTTGGCAAACCGGTGGCAATAACCTGAGCCTCGGCCGGGAGTTTATTACCCATCTGCTGCAGTACCGTCGGGAAGTCCTTGCCCCATAACTCTTGCTGCTGCTCGATCATCGTGGCGGCATTCTCTCCGCCGTTGACCTGGGTGTTGAAGTTGGCAGCCATCTGGTCGGCGGCGGCGTCCGGCAACAGCTTGGGCTGCTTGACGCCCAAGCGCTGCTGCTCGGCCAGCGTGGTGCGCGCGTAAGCCTGATAGGCCTCTGGTGTTCCGTCCTGCTGCGCAGCGGCGAACGCCTGCTGCACGGTCGGGCTGTACTTGGCCACGTATGCGGCAGGATCGTCCTGCTGCTGTTTCATCAGGCGCACGCCCACGTTGGTCAGATGCTGATAAAGCTGGCTGTCTTCCTTGAAGCCTTCGCCGGCGGTGCCGTCCTGAGCCGGCTGGAACTTGCCCAGGATTGCTTGTCGCTCCTGTGGGTCGGCGGTCGCGAATTCCCGTATAGCGGGGGCCAGCGCCTGGACCTTTGAAAACCGATCGTATTCCTTGGCACCCTTCTCGGGCCCGTAGGCTGCGGCAAAGTCTACCTTCGATGGCGGATTTTCGAAGTCCAGGCCTTGGGAATAGGCTGCACTGGCATCCTGCACGCGGCTGCTCAGTTCCATGCGGTTGATGGCCTGCATCTGGCGTGCTTCCACCTGGCGCTGGCGAGCCTCTGCCTCAAGACGACGAAAGCCCTGGTCAATACCGTTGCTCGTGCGGATTTGATCCTCGGCCGTCATTGTGTCCTTGTAGGACTCGTAGTAACTCTTGGCCTTCTGCGGCGAGTCGATCAGCATCCGCTGGATAACCGCGGTGGACATGCCACTGTTGGTTTCCAGGCGCTCGGCCTGGGCGGCCTCAGGCGAAAGGCCGAGGCGTTCGGCGCGACTGGTTAGCACCGCATCAACCTTCTGCCGGTACTGGTCGACCTTGGCCGGGTCTTGATACTCCAGCGCCGCGCCCTGCATGGACGTTTCGAGCTGGGCCTTTTCGACCTGGCCGTAATAGTTCTGACGTTCGCCGTACTCGTAGCGGTTCAAATCATTGGACAGGGAGTTACGCCGACTGTTGACGATCTGCGCATATCTGGCCTTCTGCTGATCGTTGGTCAGGGTTTTAGCGATATCGGCCTGAGCCTTGTCAAACTGATCCAGGGTCTGGTTGGTAACGTCCAGGGCGTTTTGGCCTTTGCGGGTGTAGGCGCCATTCTCGCCGTACATGCTCTGCTGCTGCCACTTGGTGAGCTGGTTATCGGCATCCATCAGCAGCGCGGTATCGGCCTTCTCGCGCTCTTTATCCATGAGCATCTGTGCGCCGCGCCCAAGCGTCTGTAGCCCCTGGGCAATAGACGTGGTGTCAGGTGCAACGCCCTGCAACTGAATAGGTCTGGTCGGCTGCTGCTGTACCTGCGCCGTGTCGTATGTCGGTACCCGTGGCATTTATCGAGCCCCCGCGAATGAGCCAAAGGCGCTACCCAAGCCACCGAGGATTGAGCCTGTGGCGGCAGTGTTGCCGTTCTGTACGGTCTGGTTGGCGTTCAGCAGGTCTTGTTTGGCCTGTACGCGATAGCCGTATGCTTCGCGCGCGGCGTTGTTCTGGATCGTCAGGGCATCCAGCTCGCCGAGCATGGCGGTGTCGTCCTGCAACCGCGCAGCGCTGCCACTATTCACGTCGATCCCGTTGGCAGCCTGCACGCTGCGCTGGGTGCCAATAGCCTGCCCGGTCCGCACGCGCTGCCAGTCCGCCGAGGTATTCCCAGCGTTGATTGTTTCATCTGCGGTCTGCCGTTTGAATGCCGCGTTCTGCTGCATCATATCCGACTGAAACCCAGCGTTCTGCTTTTGCCCCTGGGCCTGCATCATGCTGCCGGCCAGGCCAATAGCGACTGGTATCAATGCCATCCAGCACATGGTTATTCCTCTCGATTCAGCGTGAAGGGGTAGAACGGCAGGCGCTTAGGCCCATACGGGACGGCCTCGCCGAAGTCGAAGCCCAGCCATTTCAGCCAGCGAATGGCCGAGGTGTTGCGGGCGTCGACGTAGTTGATGAGATGGCGATGCCGGGTAAGCATTTCCTGTACTTCGGGCTTGCAGACCTTGAGGAAGGCCCGGGCGTGTGGCTCGACGTGTGTAGTGCTGATCAACCAGGGCACGCCGATTGAACCAAGCACGCTGTGCACCGCGTCCCCGAACACAGCGACGATATGGCCGTTGACCACGATCTTGCGGGCATTGAGGCTTTCATTGATGCCCGCCAGCAGCTCGCGCTCCAGAGAAATGCCCAGACCCTCAACAATCTCGTCGATATCGGCCTGGCGCACGTCGCGCAGAATTTCTGGGATGTCCTCAAGTTCAATCGGCAAAACGTCAGCGACCGCCAATGGTCACCTCCGGTATCACGGCAAGAATGGACAATGGCAATGGATCTTCCTGGCGGATAAATACACGGCCCTTGCCCTGCCAGTTGTTTGTTATGGAGATTTCAGCCTGCCCCGTAAGCAACTCAATTGGCGGCTCATACTGGTCTCGATCGGTCTTCTGTGGGTACAGGTGATCCTTGTCCTGGCCCGCCATGATCCCACGAGACTCTTCGACCAGAACCGTCACCGACGTTACGGCTATCTTTTTGTCCAGAACCGTTTCGTTGGCGTTTTTAAGCTCAAGGTCCAAAGTTTCAAAGTCGGAAACATACGGGAGGCCCGCGTGGATAATCCCGGCATATTCCTGAAGAACCACGCTGCCACCAGTTACAACGCGCTGCGGGTGTACGCTGCCGTCGGCGAGAATGGAAACCTTCTTCCCTTCCAGGTGCCCGAGGCCGGATACGGTTTTGATCTGGCGCGCCCACGTCGGGGTTGCTTGGCTCCGCAGCGAATCAGGGCAGACGATCAATAGCTTGACCGTTACTGAGCTGGTGTTGGTGTAACCAACAACCTCAACTCGAACGGTATCCGTACTGGTATCGCCATTTTCGGCGGTGACAGTGCGCTTCAGGGAATAGTTGACGCCCACACTGCCTGCGGTGAACGGGGCGTGCCCCAGGCTGGTCATGGTCACAACCTCGGGATAGGCCCAGGTAGTGCCGCCAGAAAGCCGCATCGTCTTGGTGGTGTCGGCATTCCGCCCGTCATAGGTCAGGCCACAGTCAACAAAGAATGCATCCTCAATGCTGGGGATCTGCCGGCTGGCCATGCGCTCGATGAATCGCTTTTGCACGCCGTTTATGGTGCGGCGCACGACCATGTACAAGGCGTCTTCCTGGCCTTCCGGGATGCAGGCGATGGACTCGACAAAGCCGTCAGTGTCATGCCAGTGCCAGCCCACCAACTGCTGCTCAGGCATGAATGTCATCCCCAGTAACACACCGTCGTCGCGCACGTACCAGACGATGGAGTCAGGGATTTTCTGGTATGCAACGTTGGTCAAGGTCCGGCCACGGAACAAGTGAGCGCTGAACAGCGTCAAGTCTTCAGCCGCGAACCCGTCAGCATTGATCGAATACCCGAACGATGAGACCCGGTTGCCCCGCGCCTGCACGTACACGGCGCTGTTGCCCACCACCACAGGCCTGACGATCGATGAGCCGTCATAGCCTTCAGGGACCGATTGCATGGTCTTTGGGGTCAGTCCAGTGTCGCCGCCTGAAATGGTGAACTCGCTGCCCGAGGTGAACACCAACAGCTTGCGCAGGCCAACCAGATGGCGCACACGGTTCACTTTGTCGCTGACAAGCGTGGCGGTGATTCCGTCATCGTCCTTGTTCGGCGTCGAGTAGCCGAAGTTCTTGAACAGCCCGGTCTTGCTGGTCCAGATCGTCTGCGGGCTGAGGTTGCTCCCGCCAAACACCAGCCGCTGCTGGTAGTAGCCAACGGCGCCAGGGTAGTTGCCAGTCCCCACGAATGGGTCATTGCCATTGGGCGGCGTATCCGTTTTGACAGCCTGAACGTTGCGGTCAGAGAAGCTGGTGCCAGTCGAACGCCCGATAAAGCCGTAGATGCCCGCCCCTACGTTGTCCTTGTAGACGATGTAGTAAGTGGCCCCTGGCACCGCGTCCCACGTCAATTGGCCGGTCAAGGTATCGTTGAACACGGTGATCGAGTTGCTGGTCACCGGAAGCGACTCGTCGAGCGTGCTGTTGTCGTCCAGCACCGCAGTTACCTGATACCGCCAGACCTGCTGCACCCCTGCGCCGCCACCACTTGTTGCACTTGCCGAGGCCGGCGCGGCAATGCGCGGAGCTAGATTGATTTCGGACACGGTCCAGTTGTCATGCCCCAGGCGCGCCAGCTCCCGAGGCTTGTAGGTTGGATGCGCCAGGGTCATCACGTCAGCAGACTGAGTGAAGCCAATCTGATCGAGGTCTCCACTGACATACGGCATGGCCAGCTCATAAGGCTGTCCCTGGGTCGGGCCCGCCGCGCTTATCACTACCTGACCGCCATCCTTGATCACTCGCATGTTCATTTCATTGAACGCAAGCACATAGGTCTGCACATCGTTGAACTGGAAAGGAAACAGCCGGCAGAACTTCGTCGAGTCCTTGACCTCGGCTACCAGCTTTGTGCCCGCACGGTTGCGCACGCCGCCGTAGGGCATAACCATGAAGTTGCGGCAGAGCTTGAGCCCGGTGTAGTACCGGGCAATGTCGGTACGGGCGCTGGCCGACGGCGACAGCTCTCCCGCCGCGAAGGTGGGTTGCAGTACGCTGCTCATGCTCTCACCGTGATGAATTCGGATTCGGGCTCTTGATCGTCCTGGGATTCTTCGAAGGCTGAGCCCTCGGCAATGGTCAGCGCCATTTGGTATTGCTGAGCGGCGAATTGCACAAGGTCGGTCTTGGCTGCCAGTGGTAGCGCCAAGTCCATCGACAGGCGCCAAGCCAGCACATCGGCGAACTGCGGATCAAAGAACGTGGGGTCTTCTACCCTGAATGTGAAATGGCATACAGCCTCGGGCTGGTCGGTATGGATCACCCGGCCGCCGGCGTCGTAGCCGATTTTGTAGGGGATTTGCATATCGCTGGTCAGCGACCTGCGAAACCCAGGCTGAACAATGTCACGCACTTTCAGGCAGTCTGCAGGATATCGGTAGCGATACGCCCAGCCAGGCGCAGGGCTGCCCAGGTCAGCAAGCGCAACAATCGATTCCGCGAACGGCCAAGGGAAGGCCTGCAACACCAAGTCGCGCAGGGGCCCGTAAAACACGCGGCACTGCTCGGCCTCCTTGCTGTGTTCGGTGAGCGAGGCAATGGCCTTGGTAACCGCCACCCGCGACAGCGCGATGTTGCAGATTTCGATATCGCTGGACATTCGGGAACCTCAGAAAAAGAAAAGGGCCCCGAAGGGCCCTGAGGGGTTGTTGCTGGTGGTCAGGCGTCTGGCAGGTCGGTGTCATTACCTGCGTCGTCGCCCTCGTCGGCCTGGTCGTTGTTTTCTGCGTCCTGCTGGCCCAGGTGTTCCGGCTTGGTGGTCTCACCGCCAGCATTCAGGCGAGCCGCTTCCGCTTCGGCCTCTGACTTGTTGCCGGTAAAGGTGCCAACCATCTGGCCCGCCGCATCCTTGATGACGAACTTGCCGGCTGCGCCGCGCGCAGCCACGTAGCCGGTGTACTTCTGCACCACCACCTTGTCCAGCTCTTTACCAGGCTGCATCCAGCTGCCCAGGTGTTCCGGCTTGGTGATAAGGAAGGTCTCGCCGACCTCCTTAATGCTTCCGCCGTAGAAGCCTTTTTCTTTCGCCGTAACTTCCATAAATCCCCCTTACAGAATCACAGAGCCGCTGGCGTAGACGGCAGTGTCCTGCACATCTTTAACCAGGCCAGCCCAGAACGTGCCAGCAGTGAGTGGACCGGTGCCGATCACGTAGTTCACGCGCAGATAGCGGCGCACGCCGCGCGGAACCGCAACCTGTACCGGGCGCTTGCCGGCCGCGAGGTCGGCCAATGCCAGAGCGCCAGAATCGAACAACGTGACCCAAGTAGCGTTGTCATCACTGGTCTGCAACTGAATGTTGGTAGTCGCCGCGCCAGCAGCTGCGGCTGCTACCAAGATGGCCACCACCAGGTAAAGCGGTTCGCCGGCGCCGATATCGCGGCGGGTGTTGCCATGGGTCAGCGGCCCAAGGTCGATGACGTCGGTGGATGCCGCCGAGGCGGTTACCACCTGAGCAGCGGCAAAGGTGTTCAACTTGTCAGTGATCATGGTTCTGTCTCCAATGAGCCAGGGACCAGCAGTCTTAGACTATTGGCGCCTCGGTGTTGAGAAGGGCGTCGACGGTACGGAAGGGAACGCCGCGCAAGCTGGTGCGGAACTCGCCGTCGTATTCGTCGATCTTGAGCTGAACGTTTTTCTTGTTCATTGCCTGAATGTCCAGGCACTCGCGAATGGTGCGGTTCATGTAAAACGCTGCACGCCCCATCTTCAGGTTCGGAATGCGGTGAACTGCGCGGATCATGTTCTCGATCAGCTTGACCACAGAGCCGTCGGTGTCGGCGAGCAGGTCGGAAAGATCGATGTTGCAAATGCGCACCGCGTAGCGCCAGTCACGCAGCGCAACACCATTATCCCAGCCGTAGTGATCGCGGAAGGCGCGGAATTTCTTCCCGGTTCCGTCGTCCACCAGCTCGATACCCATATCCTGGTGGTCCAGGCCCGCCTTTGAACCCTTGGGGTAGATGCCGTGTACGGTTTGATCACCCCAAACAACCAGCCAGATAGACGTGTTGTCGGAACCCGAACCACCCATTTTGATGATGTTCTGGCCGTTCTTCGCGGTGCTGTCGCTGTAGCGCGGCGACAAGCCCAGCGGTTGCGAAGGGTTCAGAGCGCTGTTGCTGTAGAACACAGCGGAAGCCATGGTTTGGTTCATGCCCTCGACGAAAGCGGCGTTTTCGGAAAGGCGGAACGCGGCGGTGTTGCCGTTCAGCATTGCCAGTTTTTCGTCCACGGTGCCGAGCGCTTCAAGCATTGCGCAGGTCTCATCAACCTGGGCGGTGGTCGATTTCTCGGACGGGATACCGGCGTTCAGTGCACGCCAGGCGCCAGTAGGCAGGCCGGTACGCACGGTGGTGCGGTGACCGGTCGGAAGGTTGCCCTCGATCCAGAGCATATCGGTGAGAATTTCGTTGGTCTGCGTCAGCATCTCAACGATGCGGGCTTGTTTCTGGTCCGGGTCTTGACGCTTTGCCCAATCGGCAAGGGTCAGCGCGGTAGTGGCGATAATGGCCATGCGGTAATACTCCGTTGGTTATTTGGCGTTGCCGTAGAACACTTCTTCGTTCGACTTACGGCCGGTGGTGGTCTGGCTGCCAGGCAAGACGAACTTGTCTTCCGAGATAGCCGCGCTGATGCGGTGGCAGAACTTGAACAGCGCCGGGTGGTTGCCCAGCCCGGAGGTATTCAGCAACTCGGTCAATGCCGGGTCGCCGAAGGACTGAATGACCTTGATGGCGCTCTCTACGCTCTTGTCGTAGTTCTCGCCGCCGATCTCAGGGTCGTTCTTGATTGCTGCAGCCCAGTCCTGCGACTGCTTGGTGACGGCGGCCTGGTATTGCTCGGCCTGCTTGTTCGCCAACTGGGTCTGGAAGTCGATCAGTTGCTGGGCCTTGGCCTGTGGAATGTTCAGTTCCTTGGCAAGGTTCTTGAATTCACCCAGGACCTCGGTATCCATTTCCATGCCTTCGGGCAGGGTGAAGTCCTCATAGGCCTCAGGCGCGCCAGTTGGCTTTTCCTTCCCATCCGCGTCCTTGGGCTTTTCAGCATCATCAGGCTTGGATTCTTCGGGCTTCGGCGCCGCATCAGTTGTAGGAGCGGGCGGGGTCAATACAGAGCCATCAGCCGTTCCGGCCGGGGCTTGCGCTGTAGGAGCGGGAGCATCAGTGCCGCCACCCTGCCCGCCATCGGCCGGGGCCTCGTTCATGTACACGCGGCCAAGCAGCTTCATCATCAAAGGGCTCATTCATCTGTCTCCTGGGTTTGTTCGGGGATTGGCTGCGGCGCATTCTCGGCAGCCATGACCGCGTACAGCGATGGGGTCAGGTCGTTCACCTGGCTCAAAAGAAGAAGGCCAACATTGCGTTGGCCTTCGTTGTAATTCGTGATTGCGTCGGTGGGACCGATTGAGGGCTCAAATAACCTGCAATCGCCGAGGGTTCGCCACATAAAGCGGCGCCCGCGGTGGTCGCTCATCAACCACTTAAAGTCAGCGATTGCCTGAAGTTGCTGTTCGGTGGGCTGTTGTTCGGCCATCACACAGATCCCGCAAGTGCGGTCAAGGCGTTGTCGCCGCCGGTATCGGTCTGGCTCAGCATCTGCGCACCCTGGATGACGCTACCCAGCTCCTGCTGCATCTGTGCCGCTTGTTGCGCCTGGGCGCGCTGCTCACGGATCTGCACCACCATGTCATCAGCGCGCACCAGCGTTGGAGGCACGCCGATCAGTTCGAAGTACTGGCGCATGGCTTCGTCGGAGTCGAGCAGGTCCAGCGCCTCGGTGCTTTGGGTGACGGTGGCCACAGTGCCGGCGAAGCCAATAGCGCGCTCAATGCTGGACACGCCGATAGCCTTTTGTGCCTGGGCCAGGATGCTGGTGAACTCGATACGCAAGTCCATATTCGCCAGTTCTTTGGGTGGCGGCGGCAACAGCGGCGCACCTGGTAGCTGGCCCATCCAGCGCGGGATCGACTGCTCCAGCATCTGGTTGAAGTACATGTCGACCAGCGGATCAAGCAAGTCATCGGTCTGTCGCTCCAGCACCGGGCCCAGCATCAGCAGCTTTTCTTCCTTCCGGGTGGCGATCTCGTACGCGGTGCGCACGCTGTCCATCTGGCTGATCATCAAGAACAGATCGACGAAGAACGCGGTGTCGATGATCGAGCTGTCGGCGGCAATCTCGCCACGCAGTTGGCCCAGCCAAGCGGGCTGAACCTCATACAGCGGAGCGAACTTGGCGCCAACCTGCATATCGTTCAGGTAGGTGATGCTGCCCGGCAGGATTGAGGCGCGCTGATTTTTGAGGCTGGCCGGCGCGCCCATCGGTGGGCGCACGCCCTTCTCCAGCAGCTCTGCCTTGCGGCGCTCCATCAGCTGGATGGCCTTGGTGGTGCCGATGCACATGGAACCAGGGCCGGTGCCATACACATCCTCGCCAAGCACATCCCAGCGCGGGGCCATGACCGGGAACACCTTGAAGCCTGATTCGCGCAGCATCGAATCCTTGTCGCCACTCTTCTCCCAGTACACGGACCGGAACGGCATGTTGGTGTTGTCCTTGCGACCCTTCTCGCGTGTGTCGTTGGGCTCAATGCCGTGGCAGATATCGATCCAGGCGTCGGGCTTACTGCTCAGCAGGTTCTTGGACGCGGTGTCCATCTTGTCCTTGCCGAACTGCTGTTCCATCTGGCGGGCAGTCATGCGGAAGTCGCGGTAGAGCGTGTCCACCTGGTTGCGGCTGTTGTTGGCGAGCATATAGCTGCCGACGGCCAGCGGGTAGGAGCGCAGCAGGTCGCTGTCGTCAGGCATCACAACCATCGGCGCAGTGCCGAAGATGCCTTCTTCGCTGTAGCGGTTGGGCAGAACGCTATACAGGTTCGACCGGGCCATGACTTCGCGCATGGCATTTTCGGCGGCGAACAGCCATGCCTTGACCGGGGCGAAGTCCATCAAGCCGGGATCAGGCGTGCCGAACTTCACCCACGGCGACGACGGGTTTGTCATGCCGGTGTGCATGCCAGCGCCCAGCGTGCGGGCCGCAAACGTTGCCTGCGGGTTGATGATCTTCTGATCGCGGCGCTTGCCGTCGTTGGTGTCGGTGTTGTACCAGCGGCCGGAACGAGGGCTGATGAAGTCGCCCAGTTCTTTCCACTCGGATAGCCAGTTGCTGTCGCGCTCGCTCTTGAGAGCGGTGTAGCGCTTCTCGCAGCGTTCGCGCAGGGAGTCGGCCAACTTACACCCCCAACAACGTTTTCTGGCTGGTGTTGGCATTGCCAAGCACGCCAGACGAGCCGGTCAAGATAGTGCCGCCCTGGCCAGACTGCGCCAACCGGCGCTTGCGCTCAGCCTCCACGGCAGCCTGCACAGAGTCACTGGACGTGGTTGGAGCTGCCGCGCCTGCAACTGAGCCGGCAGCTTCCTCCGCTGCCTTGGCTGCTGCCTTCTCGCGGTCAGCCTTGCCCAGCATGCCAGTGTTCTCCCCGGTGAGGTTGGGCAGGCCCAGGCCCTCGAGAATCACGTCACCGCCGCGCAGGGGGTCAAGGTCAATGGCCTTGTTCATCAGCTTCTTGATGCTCTTTCCGCACATGTCAGTTACTCGCGTAAGGGTCGTATTCGGATTGGAATTTGCCTGAGTCATTGGACTCCAGCTGCCAGCGCTGCTGACCAAAGCGGCGCATCATGTATGCGTATCGAACGGCTGAAAGAATGTCGTCGTTGAGCTTGACGATCTTGCCGTTCTCATCCCGGTGGTAACTCATCTTCTCGTCGAAGAAGTCCGACAGATGGGAGAAAACCTTGAAGCGGCCGGTGGTCATGCGCTCGTACAACTCGACGAGACCAATCTCCACGCCAACACCGCCGTCCGCCCATGTAGCGTGCACATCGAGCATCTGCCAGCCGGCGTCCACATAGGCCTTCTTCTGCTGCTCTCCCGATGATTTCTCGGACTGCAATCCATCAGAAGGCCATGCGGTCGGGATGTTTGCTGCCCAAGCCTTGACGGTGCCCCACACGGTTGATGGCGTGACGCGTGACTTCTTCCAGGCATGGGCCAGGTAGATCACATCGGATTCGATATCGATCCACAGTTGAATGTGCGCCTGCGGGTGATCCCAGCCGAAGTCCATGCCGTTGATAACGTAGAAGTGCGGCGGACAAGGGAACGACTGACACTTAATGGCTTCATCGCCGAAGTCGAATATCAAGCCAGTGCCAAGCAACGGAAGCCCCTTCGAACGCATATCGCGCTGCCACTCTGGGTACATACCTAACAACTTGCGCTGAGTATCAGCAGTCAAGTGAGGTGCGTCAGCCCAGGTGGCGCGCTGGATGTATTGGCCCTCGGCCGGGCAGTCCATGAACTGAACAACCAGTTCGGTGCGCCCGTTCTCAGGGGTGAACGTCAAAATTCCGCGACCACCAAGACCACCGTCACCAGTTGCGGTACGGGTCAGAACTTGCGGGTAGATCGCTTTGTCGCGCGGCTCTTCGTCGATGTGGTACCAGTCGACGCTGTCGCCCATGATTGCGTGCTGGCCCTGACTGTAGGACCAGAACTGCACTGTCGATTGGCTGCCGGATTTGTGCCGGACAGTGATCTGCCGCATGGCGCCGGATGTGCCGGTGGCGGACAGATGCGCAATGATTCGATCAGCGGGTATCAACCCACCAGTCCACTTGCCACCCTCCAGCGTGCCGAACAATGGCGTCTGGAGCAGGTCGCGGGTTTTCTCCATAGAGAACCCCAGCAGCCAACACATCGGCGCATGGTCGAATGCGTGGCCTTCCCAGTCCTCAGGGTAATCACCCAGCAAATGCATGGCATCGATCGTTAAACCAGTGCGCGTCTTACCAACGCGGTTGGCCGCCATCAGCATGCACGACGTGTGATCGGCCGTGGCCTTTACGAACTTGCGCTGCCACTCATAGAGCGTTTCAAACTGGAGCAGGTGACGCCTCTGTGCATCCCGGCGCGCCTTTTCCTCCAGCAACGCCAATAGCTCAAGCTTGTCAGCCCTGGACTGCGAGCTTGGCGATTCTGCGATCAAGTTCTTCTTCCGTCAGTTGACTGCGGTCATCGCCTGGCTTCTCGGCGCCAACGTCGTAGGCCTGACGCTCAAGGGCAATCAGGTTCTTCAGCGTCTCGGCCAACTCTTTCATGGTCTTGGAGCGGGAAGGCAGATCAATAACCTTCATGTAAAGGTCGTTGCGCTTGTCCTGTCCCTTGTCGTCCTCATTGCGCAACATCTCGCCAAGCTGTTCGAACAGGTCACGGTTGTCGGTCAACCCTTCCAGTTCATCCAGCAGCTTGTTGGCAAGACGACGGGAGCGCCCAATATCAGTGCGATGAGCAATACGGATGTTTGCAATGACTTGAGCATTCGCTTCAACGATTCCGCGCTCGGTTACCAACTGTTCTTTGGTAACCACACTGGTAACCGTGTCTCTGGTAACCAATGAATCAGCCTTGGCCTTGATCTTCGCGGCAAGGTCTCGAACCCAGCTGTCACGCTTTGCGCGCTTCTGGATGGCAACGTGTGAAACACCGCAACTTGATGCAATCTCACGGATGGACAGCAGTCCTGCCCGGTAGAGCTGTTCAATGCGCTCCCAGTCGGTGGGCTGCTTATCGGTCATTGCTGAAATCCTTCAAGCAGACGGTGTTGATGTAGTCCTGTGCCGCGCGCAGGGCTATCAGTCCTTCGTCACCGTCGTTGGCGATGGCGACAATTCGTTGACCAGCCGCTGGGTCAAGTTCGGCTCGCGCTTCTGCATCACCCAGGCCGGCGGTGGTGCTGGTGTTTCGCACAGCTGGACAGGTGGCCTTGACGGACAGCCGGCGAGCGCCAGTAGCGACAGCATTACGAAGCTGGTTGTTAGCGGTCTGGGCATCGGTCAGGGCCTTTGTGTGTTCGGTATCGAGCTTGGCCAATAGGCGCTGAGTGTTCTTGCGTGACTCGGCCGCGCGCTCAAGGGTGTCAATGCGATCCTTCGCAACGGCCATGTCCTTGGCCTGTCCCTGGATGTGACTCCATCCGCCGTAGATCAGCACCAGGCATGCAGCGAGCGCGGCGATCAGGTAGCGAATCATTGCTGGGCAGCCATGCACTTGGCATGACGCTCAAGCTGGCGAGCCCAGACGCCCCAGCACCGTTTGTTGCCCGGTGTGGAGCAGTCGAAGCCAGCAGCGAACTTGTACTTGAGCAGGTCATGGCAGGCCTGGACGTAGTTGCCGGCCAGCAGGTCGCGGCGCGGCGAGCCAGCGCGCCAGGTGCCAATGCCGTACTGGCCCACGAAGTCCATGTAGATATCGAACTCGGCTTGGTGCAACGCGACACCAGGGAGCGATGCAGCGAACTGCTTCTCGGCCTGGCTGTTCAGGTTGCGGGCCAGGACTTCTGCGCGCTGCGGGGTGATGGTGTCGCCCATGCGGACCGGCGAACCGTCCTCGTGGCGGGTCGAGCCGTGGCCGATGGTAGGAACGTCCCCCTTGGTGGGGATCACAGCGACAGGCGTGTAGCCCTCGCTCGCCTGCCAGGTTGCGAAACCGGCAGCGCTCAGACTCAGCACTGTGACGGCGATGCGCTGGCGAATGACGGGGCTCATATTCCGCACTTATCCATCAGGGCCTTGATGCGGGCGGCGCTCTCGGCGTCTGCCCTTCTGGCGTCTGCGGCAATGGCTTCGGCCTCTCGTCGATCACGCCGCGCCTGGAAGTAAACGTTGATCAGCATGCCAAGCACCGCAATGCCAACGCCCGATATGCCGATCCAGTTGACTTGGGAAAGCCAGCCGTAGAGACCAACAGCGCCGCCGGCAAGCATCCCCTTGTTGGCCACTGACGCACCCACCACCTCTACGATGCTCTCGGGCGTCGGGTTGGCCATGTTTCTGCTCCTGCCTGGGGCTGCCATAGGGGCCTCCAGATACGAAAAAGCCCCGCACAGTGGCGAGGCTTGAGAATTGGCGGCACGCCACTGAGTCGAACAGTCACCGTTTACAGTGGGCCGGAGTTCAAAGCCGGTTGCCTCCCGCGAAGCACGGCGTGCCAAATTTTGCTCACAAAAAAGCCCGACTCAATGGCCGGGCTTGTTTGAAGCGGTAAAACCGCAACATGGCGCTAATGTGCCATTACTGAGTTAACACGTCAAGAAATAACCATTACCCAATGACCTCTCCACCCAATACAGCCGTAGCCTTCAGCTCTTCCAGGCGATAACTGGCGTGCTCTGCGTCTATTGCGTAGATGTAGGTGGAAAACTTCCCGTCGGGCGTCTGGAACTCAACAGAGAACAACTTCCACCATACGCCAGCAACCATAACCCGGCTGGCGAGCTTCATGCCGCCTCCCGCATTTCAAGGCATCCGTCGATGTAGGCATGCCCGGCAATGATCAGTTCGCGAACCTTTAGCCGGGCCAGGCCTACTTCCTTTCCTACGTCAGCCATAGTCATATCGAAGCCGCGGTAATACACGGTGATGCATGCGGCCATCATTGGCCAGCGCCTGGCCATCACTGACACCAGGCGATCAATCATCATGGCGTCTTCGTCTGTGATGCAGGCGGATGGCAGGCAATCCATCTGCTCAACGTTGTCCCGCATCAGGACGTATGAGGGTGATGTGCACCGTGGAACACCTACCTGTTGACGGCTCCAGCGGCCCCACTGAGTCAAAAGCTCTTCGGCATCATGATTCATGCTGCAGCCCTCTTCAGCTCTCTGGACATTGCCCGGTATTTGGCCTTGATGGCCTTGATCTCTTCCACGGTGTACTTGCAGGCCGGATGCAGACCCTCCAACCATGCAACCTTCTCGGCGCCGATGCGCTGCACCAGGCGAATGCGGTACTCCACGGCATTGCCGGATAGGTTGCGGTTGCACTTCACACACTGCCGGTGGATGTTCAGCGGCTCGAAGCGCAGCTCAGGACAGGCGCCGACAGATCGGTAATGCCCAGCGTCCCAGCGGCTGCCGGTCATGAGGTCGCTGTCGTTCGGTGTGGAGTCGCAGCTGATGCACGGCAGATGCGCGTCGCGCAGGCGCACGTACTCGTTCACCGCGGCCTGGGCTTCGCGCAGGTGGTCCGCCCTAGTCTTCAGCTTCTCCTTGCGGACCTTGATGTCCTTGCGCTCGATATCGGCCAAGGCCTTGCGCGCCTTCGGCTCATGCCTGGGCGCGTCGATCATTGCGCACGCCGGGCTGCACACAGCTTGGCCGATGCGTGCGGGGACGAATGAGGCCCTGCACGTAGCTACGCGGCATTTCTTCGGCTTGGCCGGCTTTCGCTCGATGCTCATAGCGCTTTCCTCGCGGCGCGCTCAACTTCCGCTTTCCGCTCGCGGCGCTTACGTTCGAAATCCTCGATTGACCGTTGGCGGCGCTTGTCGATGAAGTGGCCAGCAATCACGCCAATGACGACGGCGAAGAAAATCACAATCCAGAATTGTTCTGACGCACTCATCAGTACCGCCCTCCCCAGTTGTCCTTTTGCGTCCAGCGCACCTGGTGCTCGGCGCCGAACGCGTGCACCCACTCGATCAACTCTCCGCACTGCTTCACGGTGAGCTTGCTGGTACGCTCGTAGATGACGTCGAAGCCGTTGCCGTCTACCGCTGGGATCATCTGCGGCTGATCGCCCGACTCACGCAGCCAGGCGGCGGTCAGCAGGCGCTTCCAGATCAGGACATCCCACTTCTTCCCGGCGTGCTCGACCTGGGCGGCGATATCGGCCAGAGCCGCGTGCAGGGCCTTGTTCTGCTCCCCGCTGCGGTCCACTTCGGTGATGGCCAGCTTCTTGGGCTTGCTCAGGTCCAGGCTGGCGATATGACCCATGGCCCTGTTGCGGTCTGATTCGTTGCGGATCTGGAGGCTGGTCATGCTGCAACCTCCGCCAAAGGCTTGCCGATGCGCTGGACCAAAAGATGGTCACGCGAGATAAAGGCGTCGACGACGAAGCCGCCAAGGTCGATCGCCAGCGGAATGTCCTCACCCTTCCCGCGCGCCACGTAATATTTACGGTTCTCGCGCCCTTGTACCGGGTCAAGGACGAAGTAGTTCTCGTCGGTGACCTCGATCAGGATCTGGTGGTTGCCGCCTTCGATATTGAGCGAAGGTGACGTGCACAGGTACACACCCTCGTCAGCCAGCGGCGGGCAGTCCAGGCTGAAGAAAGCCGTGTATTCAACGCCGAGGCGCTCCAGCATTTGCCGCAAGGTGAGATCGCCATTGCGATAAGGATGGTGCATGTCTTCGATGATTTGCGGTGCCGGGCGCCCAACGATCATGGCTAGACAGGTCGACACGCAGCTGTACGGGCACGGTTGCATCTGGTGAGTGATGATCGGGTTCATGACTGCTCTCCCTTTCCCATGGCGGCGCGGGCGGCATCGACATTGAGCGATTCGCCAGGCCGGACGTCGTCCCAATGGGCCAGCAATGGCCGCAACGCATTGCGCAGCGCCTCGTTCTCGGACTTGAGCTGGTCGCGCTCTTTTTCGAGCTGTTCGATTTGCTTTTTCAGGCGTATCGCGCATGAGTGCTTCATGCCGTTTCGGGCTTCGTCGATGTCGGCAATCAGGGCCAGCACCGTTTCCGGGCTTACCTCTTCGTGGAACTGCTGGAACGCACGCATTTCCTCGTCTTCGTCGGCAAACCTTATTGTGTCCTGGGCGGCGTATGCGGCAGCTTTCTGGATGTCGGTGTAATCGGTCATCACGCAGCCTCCCGTGCGTTACAGCACTGGATGATTTTTTGGGAGAATTGGGAAAGCGCCCATTCGGCGCGGCTGGCCTGTCGATGCTGGGAAAGCTTCCGCTGGTTGATTGGCCCGTGTAGGCCCTTCAGGTAAGTCTCGCGCGCCTGACGATCCATCCAGCCCGTGATGACCTCTTCGATGATGTCTCCAAGAAGAACGCAATCAGGTCGGCGCTGATGCTCGCCGGCCGAAAGATAAGCGGCGTAGGTGCGAATGCCGAACCAGCTGCGAACAGCTGCACCAATCTCGGCGGTTGAATAGCTGACCTCACCGCGCTCACTGAAATAGCTCAGCATCCCGTGGAACAGCTCACCGCCAATAATCTCGGCGCGGCCGTAAGCAAAAACCACCGGAAAGCCGGTGACCTGTTGAGCGTCCAGCGCTTTTTCGCGCTCAACCTGGCTAGGGGTCGGCCCCTTAACTTCGACGAACGCACCGACTGCAGGAAGGAAGAAGTCAGGCATGTATCCGCCGTGGCGGGTGATCACGGTGCGCGGCTCATACACCCAGGAAACACCCATCACATCCATAATTGCTGCCCATCGAGTTTCCGAGTGGGAGCGCATTTCGTAACCGCCGTAGCGGAAAATCGTTTGCTTGTCTCTCATCAGAAAGTCTCCTTTTTGGCGTAGCGACTGGAAAGGGATGCGACTTTTGGTGAGGGGGCTGCCGCTGGCTCTGGTTTCCATCCAGCAGCTAGGTCCTCGAAGCGGTTGTACTGGCCAAGGAAAGCGGCCCGAACGGTTCCCGTTTCGACATCCCGGCCTTTGCCCACAATGATTTCGGCGATGCCTTTCTGTTCGCTGTTTTCGTGGTAGACCTCGTCGCGGTACACGAACAGGATCACGTCGGCGTCCTGCTCAATAGCGCCAGACTCTCGAAGATCGGACGGCACCGGGCGCTTGTTCGGACGCTCCTCGCACTTGCGAGAAAGCTGGCTGAGCAGCACAACGGGGATTCCCAGCTCGCGGGCCAGTAGCTTGCAGCCACGACTGATGCTGCTGACCTCCTCGGTACGGTTGCCGCCCTCGCCTTCCATGAGTTGGAGGTAGTCGATCATCAGGATGTCGAGCCCGTAGCGCATCTTGTGGCGGCGGGCCAGCGATCGAATGCGTCCAACTGTGGCGCCGGCGCGGTCAGCGATGAACAGCTTGGCTTTTTTGAGATTGGCCACCGCAACGCCCAGGCTATCGCCGTGCCCCTGGCAGGCAGTACCGTTCTTGATCAGGTTTAGTGGGATCTTTCCCTCTGAGGCTGTTGCGCGGTCGATCAACTGACCCTTGCTCATCTCCAGACTCACGACCAACCCTGACTTTGCCTGGCGTACGGCGGCATCGATAACGAAACCCATAGCCAGAGTTGTCTTGCCCATGGCCGGCCGACCGGCGACGATAATCAGTTGCTCCGGCTGTAGGCCGCCCAGCTTCTCGTCAAGGTCCTTCAGCCCAGTAGACAAGCCGATCAGGGTCTGCCCGCTCTCATGCCGGTCGTGACGCTCCTGCCAGACTTCAAGCTGGTCAACGAGTACGTCGGACGCCCTTACAACCTCATCAGCATCAGAACCGCTGTCGATCGCCATGGCGGAGGCCTGAATCGCGGCGATTTTGGACTGTGTGTCTTGGTCGCCGTGCGCAATTTCCATCGCTTGGCTACCCAGGTCATACAGGGCGCGGCTGATGGCTCGATCACGAACGATGCCCGCGTAGGTGGATGCGTTGGCCACGCTTGGCGTGTTCTTCACGATCTCGGCGCAGTAGGCGAAGGCTGGCGAACCGTCGGCCATCGAACCGATGTGATTGCCGACCGAAAGAAAATCCACCGCCTGCCCTGCCGAACGAACCGCCATGATCCCGCGATACACATCAGCGTTTTCGGCGAAGTAGAACGACTCGGCCGACAGGTCATCGCTCAAGGTGTCGATCAGCTCGGAACGCTGCATCATCGCGCCCAGGAGGCCGTGTTCGGCCTCGATGCTGTAGGGATCACGCATGGTAATTCCCCTCGACGACCTTGACGAAGTTGCGGGGGGCGATGAGCCAATCGAACGAGGCGCGGAACGGTTTGGTGCCGAAACGGCCTTCCACCTTGCCCATCAGGAAGTTCGAGGCTTTCACGGATTGGAAGTACTCACGCCAGAACGCCAGGTCGCGATGAGCTTCGTGCTCACGCCACCGGCCTTGCAGGTGCTGCTGGCGGGTTTTGTTGATCAAGGTTACGGCAGGCAGCTCAGGAAGGATTTCGTGATACAGGTCGACGATGGCCCGGTGTGGGCATGCGTCGGTTTTCACCTTCGAGATTTTCTCCGGCGCCGCTTCCGGTTGACGCTCGGCGTCGACGACTACCTCGTCAGAGGTAGTAGTTGTATTTGTGTCTTTATTGTGTGGTGGAAACGCCACTAAGGACGTGGTGGAAACGCCACACTGTGGCTCTTTTTTGGCTGTGTTTTTCCGGTTGTTTTTTGCGTCGATTCGCCACTCACGAACGGGGGAAATACCGATCGGCGCCTTGCTCCCACCGTCGCGGTAGATGACCCGCTGACGCAGTAACTCGCCGATGATGCGGGAAACGTCCTCACGGTGGATGTTCGCCATCTCAGCGATGTAGGAGGCAGCAATACGGGCACTGTCGAGGTTGTACCCAGCTGTTTGCCGGTGAATGGCCAAGGCAACACGAAGCTCACGCCCAGAGAGGTCGGCCCGGATCAGGGCCTCATAAAGATCGTTGTCCATCCGGGTAAACCCCCCGGGGCTTTTTGCGCTTAGTTGAATGACATTACTCATGGGCGGACGCCTTTAGACGAAGCCAGGAATGCCTGCAACTGATCAAGGCATTCGCGCACGAGCTTATTTTTGGATGGCTTGGAGTACTGGAAGCGAATCTGCTTCGCTGCGCTCATTGCGGCGTTGAGGTGGAAGTTGCTGCGCGCCACGTTTTGCGATTGGAGAAAACGTGGCGCGGGATTATTCAGGGCCTGTACATCAGTGTTCGACGTATGCATAATCAGCTCCACGTTGAAACGTTATTTGCAAGCGCTGTAAAAAGAGCCGGGATTGCGCCCCGGCTTTTTTGTGCCTGCGGTTTGGGTTTATTGGCTGGGGTCTTCATCAGGCCCTCCTTTTTCAGGCCCTATTCCGGGCTTCGGCGGTTCTCGCCTTGTTGTTGGCAGATGCCGGATCTTTCCGGCGCCTCTTGGCCTGGTCTTCTCGAAAAAACGCTCTGCTCCAAGCTTTGCGGCGTATTCGTCGGGCGTCATGCCCGCATCCTTCGCCAAACGTTCAAGCTTCTCGTAGAGGCGCCCATCGATCCCGTGGCAGATCGTGGTTTCAGGCACATAGCCTCCTTCAGGGCCTTCAGGCCTGCATGTGTTTACCAGTAGCATTCGGTTCAACGATGCTTTCCAACTTCTCCTCGACGCACATGCGCACAAACACGGCCAGCTGCAGCTTGTGCAGGCGAGCCACAGCCTTTAAGGCTTCATAGGTTTCATCGTCATAGCGGGACTTGATCTCCCGGTCTTTCAGGTGGCGTGTGTCGTCGTATGCCATTGGTGAGGCTCCTTGGTTGTTCGAAAGGGTTATGCAGCTGATTTCTGAGATGGGAACGGACGCTGCTCTTGGGCGGACAAGCTGCCGTCCTCTTCGAGGGTCACGAACACATCGCGGCCGACACGGATCGCTTTACTCAACGCGCCCTGGGTGCAACCAAGCATCTGGGCGGCCTTGGTATGGCCGTGTTCTTTGGCAAATTCGGTGAGTGTGATTCGGCGCATTGCGGCGTCCTCTGCGTAGATTTCACCACAAGTATGACCGCCGGTATTGTTCATAGTCAATACCGGCGATATTGGTTAAGTAAATACCGTGGGTAATACCATCAGCAGATGAAAAAAGACTCCCGACGGCTTCCGTTATCCGAATGGCAGCTGCAAGACAGCGCCCGGCTGAAATCCCTGTTCCAGGCCAAGCGCGGGGAGCTGAAGCTCACCCAGGAAAAGCTTGCGGCCGAACTGGGTGATGGCGTCACGCAAGGTGCTGTCAGCCACTTCATGAACGGCCGCACTGCTCTGAGCGTGAATGCGGCGGTGGTATTTGCGCGTGCCTTGGGCGTTCCTGTATCAGAGATAAGCCCAACTCTCGCGGCCCAGATCGAAAAAATGTCTCAGGCGCTGCCAGGAAGAGACACTCAGCAGGTGATTGACGGCCGCACTCCCCCGCGCAGCTTCGATTTGAAGGATGAGCCCGGCTACACCGGCGTCCTCCAACTTACAGCGCGCGGCTCAACCGGTGACGGCGACGACAATCCACACGTTGAGATCCGCGGCGTAATG
The DNA here is from genome assembly GCF_001029595.1 of Pseudomonas sp. ARP3. Classification (NCBI taxonomy): domain Bacteria; kingdom Pseudomonadati; phylum Pseudomonadota; class Gammaproteobacteria; order Pseudomonadales; family Pseudomonadaceae; genus Pseudomonas; species Pseudomonas sp. ARP3. The sequence continues at coordinate 127,585 of NZ_LEKF01000010.1, read as the reverse complement.
GCGTTCAAGTCGGCCTGGCTGCGCGCCAACAACCTCAACCAGAAGCACCTGGACGTGATCTACGCCAGCGGCAACAGCATGGAGCCGACTATCAACGACGGCGACGTACTGCTGGTGGATGAGTCGAAGATTGAGCCCAAGGACGGCCAGATATTCGCCATGCAGAGCGAATCGAAAGGCACGATCGTTAAGCGCCTGGTGAAGTCGGATTTCGATGGCTGGATCATTCGTAGCGATAACCCAGACAAAGCGCGCTACGGCGACGAGACGCTGCGTGACGGGGAGATAAACGAGGTTCGCATCATCGGTCGCGTGGTTTGGCGCGGCGGGATGCTGTAGCAGTTAATGCTTTTGGCGTATCAAAAGGGATTGTGATGAAAATATTATTCGAAGACGCCATCAGGTTTTTGGTAGAAAAAACCGATAACGCAAAGTGTCCTTGCTGCGGCAATCCAAAGTGGATTGTTCCCTTTGCTGATGAGGAAAGCACGGAGGTATTTCTCATGCCGCTTCAGGTCACATTTGGCAACGAGCCGGCTTACAATCTAGCCTTGGAATGCAGCAATTGTGGATTCGTGAGAGAGCACCGGGCAAAGTTCATAGCTGATTGGGTTGCCCAGAATCCGGGCAAAGAAAAAAATGAATAACTATGACGGCAGGCTTTTCGGCGACATTCACCTCCCGAGGACAAAATATGTCAAGGATGACAGAGCAACCCCCAGCGGCCATACTGAGCCAATGAACGACATTACTCGCGAAGAATTCAACGCAAAAATCGAGACCATCGAGGCAAAGATGGATGCTCGCGTGGAATCTGTTTCTGCGAAAATAGAAGGTTTTCTGGCTGCTCAGGCTGAGCGAGATAAGCGCCTTGACGGTGTTCTTGCACAGATCGGCAAGGACAACGGAGAGACGAAGACCAGCATCGGCTCAATGAAAACCACTTTGATCGTGACGGCAGTCTCCACTGTGCTCGCCATAGTGCTAGGCGTGGCTGGATTCAATACGGCTCTCACATCAAATATGTTGAGTTCTTTCCAGCTAGGCAAAAGTTCGTCGACATCGACTTCCGAGGTGGTTGCGCCGGAAGGCAGCAAGAGTTCGCCAGCGACGATCTCGCCTCCCCCCGCAAAATCTGGTTCGTAAAACAGCCCGGCCCAGCGCCGGGCTTCTTGTTTCTGCCCTCCCTGCTATCCTTCCTGCTCCCATTCCTGGAGCTATTCAATGCCTGCGACCTACTCCCTCCCCGATATGCTCGAGCGAATTTACGAGAACCAGCTCGCCCTGGAGGCAGCCATCATGGAGCTGTCGTTGTGGACGGCTAACCACGGAGGCCATCATGTAGACCAGAATGTCCGCGGCGCCCTGGAAACCATCGGCGAGAATGCCGGGCACATCAAACAGGCCCTGGCCAGGCTCAGAGCCCAGGAACCAGACTGACCCATAGCGCCTACAACAAGCCCGCCACTGAGCGGGTTTTTTTGTGCCTGAAGAAAAATACATGACCGGCGGTATTGACCATATAGAATACCGGCGGTATTGTTCACTCCATCGAGTCACCCAACAGGGACTCGCCAGGGCCTCACAGCCCGCCGCTCTTTAACAGCACGGGAACCTCGCAGATCGATCCCCAGCAATGGGCACAGCGCGAGCAATAAATTCGATCTCCATGCCAGCTCTGGAACTGGCCGTGCTCACCAGATGTGAGTACGCGAAACCACGCAAGCCGGTCGGCGAAGAACACCGTCCACGAAATGTGTGACGCCGGCCAGAGATATGAATCGGGCGATGCGCGTGGTGGAGACAACAGATTTCCTCGGTGACCTTGGCGACAGGGTCATCCGGAAAATCGGAAGGAGTAGACGAAATGCCAACGAAGCGCGGAAGCGAAATTCAAATAGGTGATGTGATCTACCTCGGCCTGGGCAGCCGAACAGGCAGGGTCACTGACTTCAAGGCCCACCCAAGGCTGGCCGAGATGCACCCAGGGTTAACAGCCAGGGTGGCGGTTACCGATCGAGGCTCAATCACGATCATCGACCAACAGCCAATCAGTATCCCTGCGTGAGTATTCACTGCGGACCTTTTCACTGATGCCCATCCAGAGCGGTGGGCATCGGGAAAACAACCGCCCGGAGGGCAAAGCGATGAACCTGACCGATCCAAAGCAAGACGAACGAATCCGCACTGCCCTGCGCAGCGCTGACAAGAAAGGCCAACTGCAAGTCGTCGCAGCGGTCACTGGTATCGCCGGCGGTGTTGCCGAACTTCGCCGAATCATGAACAGCACCGAAGAACTGGCTGTAATGGATCGCGGCATGCTCGCCATCCACCTGAATTGAACAACCAGCGCCAAAAGCCAGCTTGGCTATAACTGCCCGATCCTCTCTATGAGAGCGCATCGGATATAGCTCGGCCTTCTGCGTGATAGCAGGGTGGCCACCTTGTCCTGAGCCTGAGCGGATTTTGTCGCGGCGAAGACGGGCAACACTCGGAGGGATTCGAGCTATATCCGATGCGGACGAAACTGCGGCCTATAACCGCCCACCTGCATCACCCAACCCAACCGGAGATCACCATGCTCCTTCTGTTCCTGATCGGCGCAGCGCTCAGCCATGCGCGGCCAGAACCGCCACCTGATGACGGCCTGCCAACCGGTCCCTTGCGCTTCCATCGTGAGCGCTGGCGTTCTAGATCGGGTCTGTCTGCGTTCTGGCGCTGATGGCCCCGCCCAAAAAATACAAACCACTGCATCCGAAAGCCCGGACGTCCAACCGGGCTTTCTTTATTCCGCCTCTATTACGTCAGCACTCCTCCCCCGCGCCCATCGGCAACCAGCGGGAGGAATGAGTGTTGAACGAATACAGGTGAACCAACGAATGGAGAGATTCATGAGCAAGTGGAATTACTGGAGTCGAGGGCATGGCAGGCCAAGCGATGCTGCTGGGCTCATAGACGTCAAATATCTTGATGGAAAAGAGTTTGCCCAGAAGCAGGCCGAGAACTGCTATTGGGGCGCCGACAGCCTCATTGAGTACTGGCGACCTCATCAGCCCAATTCTGCCGCCTAACCCAAACACTGGAGGTCGCCATGAGCGATTTCGGATATTCCGAGGGTGACGTGTGCGCCCGCGATGGCTGCCAAGGTGTAATCGAGCTGGAGCCAGTCAAGGATTGTAGTTGCCACATATCGGCACCGTGCTGGCGCCATGAGAACGCTGACATGCACTGTCATGACTGTGGGTGGCGCGCCGCTGATGACCCGCTGTGCGTTCGCGATATCTCGTCCATCAGCATGGGCGGCCCGGTGCCATACATCCAAACAAAGCCTCGCGTGCTAGACCCCACCAAGATCGACTGGGTGGACAAGCTTTACACCAGCAGCTCGATGATTAAGGAGGGGGTTTTCCCTATTGGCACCGAGGTCAAGGAAGTCGAGGAAAAGGTGCGCGGAACGTTCGGCGGCAGGTTTGAGCACTTCAACAAAGACACCGGCCACTTCAAATACATCGCGTATACCGACTAACGCCACCCTGGAGGCGACCATGCACCACAGCATTCAATCGCGCCGCGACATCGTCGACGGCCTGCATCAGCGCTCCCTTCTCGCCACTGCTGATTTCTACCGGCTGATTGATCGTCCGATGCCCGTGGTCACCTTCCGCATGGTGGTGAAGCCTGCGGGCCGCGACTTCTTCCATGTGGTGGACAGCCAGACTAACAAGGTCATGGGCTTCCGTCGCAACCACAACGAAGCCTGTGCCCTCGCCCGGAGCCTGGAGCGCTCCCGATGAGCCTACAGCAGCGTGACCACGACACCGCTGTCGGCTGGATCAACGCCGAGCTTGCCGACCTTCGCAGGGACGTAGGGAAGCCGAACGCAAGCGCCGCCGCACGCTCGGCGATAACCCTGGCCTTCCTTCTGCGCACTATCAGCGACACAGAGCAGCGAGAGTTTCAGGCGCGTATCGACGAGATCTACGACGACTACACGTCCACTCAATCCACTGCCGCTTAACACCCTTTCCAGACACCAAGCACGGCGCATTCCGCTGCCGTGATGGAGGCTCTATGTCTCAAGAAAACGTATTACCTCGCACCGCGGCGGATCTGCGGACCATCGCACACGCAGCGCCAACGGCCAAGATTGAGCGCGAAGAACTGGCGGTTGCCCAGCAGCAGGTGGAGCGCGAGCGAATCGCCAAGCTCGGCGGGTCGGCCGAATTGGTGCTTGACCTGGAAGCCAGGCTTGCAGCTGCAGTCGATGACCGCAAGCGCGCACAGGTCGAGGCGAGCTACGCCAATAGAAAGCTGGAGCAGGTTTTCGAGTCGGTTAGCGCCGCGGTGGGTCGGGACGTGCGGCAACTCAGCGTTGTGCATCTCGGCATGGCGCTGACGGACTGCAAGTCGAAGCTGGTGACGCTGGCCGGCTACATCGACAAGGCGCGAACACTGGATGACCTGGTGGTGCTCAAGCGAGTAGCTAGCAACCTCGGCGTGATCCAGCCACAAACCATGGCCCAGGCTGCCCAGTTGATGGGGTTAAGCCACAGGAGAGCTGTATGAGCCCGGCAATGGCCGCCCAGTTCGACTGGATGATGGTCGGCGCCTTCTCGCCTGATCGGTTCACCGGTGAGCAGCGCAAAGAGTACGAAGACGAAGCCCGCCGCATCCAGCGGCAGTGGGACAACCAACCAAGCTGAGGAAGCTCAAATGTTCAAGAAAGCCGAACGCAAGCAGGCCAAGCTACGGCTGGCACTTGCCGGGCCGTCTGGATCAGGCAAAACCTACTCCGCCCTTCTCCTGGCCCAGGGGCTTGGCGGGCGTATCGCGGTGCTAGACACCGAACACGGCAGCGCATCGCTGTACGCGGACCTGGTCGACTTCGACGCAATGGAGTTGCACGCACCGTACTCGCCAGAGCGCTACATCGAAGTGATCGTCGCCGCTGAGCTGGCAGGGTACGACACGCTGATCATCGATAGCTACTCGCATGAGTGGACAGGTTCCGGGGGCTGCCTGGAGCAGAACGAGACAGTGGCCCACCAGAAATTCCGGGGCAACACGTGGGCGGCCTGGAACGAGACCACGCCGCGCCACCGGAAGCTGACGGACAAGATCCTCACCAGCTCGATGCACATCATCTGCACCATGCGCAGCAAGACGGAAACGGTTCAAGGCGAGGGTAAGAAGATCCTCAAGCTGGGCATGAAGTCAGAGCAGCGCGACGGCACCGACTACGAATTCACCGTGGTGCTGGACCTCACCCACGACGGGCACACGGCCACAGCCAGCAAAGACCGGACGAAGCTGTTTGACCAGCCTGAACTGATCAGCGAGGAAACGGGCAAGCGCCTGCTGAGCTGGCTGAACTCCGGTATCAGCCCGGAGGAGCGAGCCAAGGAGCTACTTGTTGATGCGATCGCCGACATCCGTCAAGCGGCTGACATGGCCGCGCTGGAGTCGGCCTACAACGCCGGGCGCGTAATCGTCCACGGCTTCGACAACCTCAAGCCATCGCTGGTCGCCGCCAAGGAGATCCGCAAGGCTGAACTGAACAAAGCGAGACAGCCAGCATGATCAGCAACCACCTCAGCCTGGTCGAGCAGCACCGCCAGGACGCTTACTCGATATCGGAGCGCACGGCGGAGTTCTTGGCCGCAGGCGGGACAGTCGCGCAGTTGCCAAGCCCGCCACGCAAACCGCTGCCACCACCCCGCTCCACCAAGATCGATCCCGAAACCATCCTCAAGCGCCGCAAGCCGCCCATCACCCGGGCCGAGCGTAACGCGCTGCGCAAACTCGCGGAGGCATTATGAGCAAGCGCAAGCCGCATAACCTGCAAGCCCGAATTGCCCGGTCGTGCCGCTCGCTGCTGGCATCCAATCACGTCGCGGTGGTGAACATCGATCCCAGCGGCCGCCAGGGCATGATCAATTACCGGTCACTCAAGAACATCGCGCCAGGGAAGATTGGCCAGGCCGTGTGCGGCATTCCTCACCGCTGGACGATCTACATGAGCGCAATGTGCATTGACGCTCGCGGCGACCGCTACAGCAAGTCGGTGGAACTGGCGCCGGACGGGGTCTACCTGTCCGATCACCTGGAAGACGTGATCGAGCATTGCTATATGAAGCTGCGCGCCGAGGCCAACCAAAGCCAGATGGTGGCCTCCGGCTGGATCGCCATCCCCGACACCCTGTCGCTGGACGAGGAACACGCCGCGCGAATCTTCGAAGCGGTCGGTGCTTGGCGCCAGGTGAAGGTCGATTCATGCGCCGCATAGCCCGCACCCAGCAACGCAAACGTCAAGCCTGGCTCGCACTGCCGGCCAGCGGAATAGAAGAGGTAGGCCATGGCTGTGAGCCAGGAAGAACGAACGGCCAGGCTTGCCGAGAAGCGGCAGGAACTGGGCGAGCAGGAATTGCGGCACACGGTCCCATACGGCACCCGGCAGATGCTCGACGAGTTGATGCTTTGGCATGAGGTCGAAGAGGTCAGCGAGGCGGTGCAACTGCTGGTGCTGAATGGGCGGGCCGAGGATCTGCCGCCGGCGCCGCCGAAAGTCAAAGGGCCGTCCGACATCATCCGTCACTACTTCCGCCAAGGAATGCGCGACCGACTGGCAGCGCTCACCGCCGAACTGGGCGAGACGAAAGACCGCACGACCATCTGGCGACTGATCGCACATGCCCACTCGCTGGGCGCCGAGAGGTCCGCCTCGATGCTCGAAATTAAGCGCCACGGAATAGATATACCGCAAAACGTGGCGCGCAAATTACGGCAAGCAGGCTTTGCCGAATCGCTCCAGATGAACGCCGAAGACGACGGCGACAACGACTGATCCGGCACCATGCCGGTCACCCGTAATACCCCATATCACTGAACAGCGCCAGCCGGCGAGGCAGGCGCACGCCTGGAGGTGCGATATGTCTACCCCCCCCCCACCGCATCAAGTGTAACGATCTGTCGCGTAGGCGCATCCGTAAGCGCGTCCTGCGGGCCTTCAAGTCGAGCTTTCGACTGAAAGGCGGGCCAATTGAATCGGCATGGCTGACTACGCCGGGAACCCTGGTGTTCTCGCTCGGAGAATGGCGCGGCCACTACAACGCCAAGAACGAATGGGTGGCCCTATGACCCCTCATGAGTTCATAGAAAAGAACGTACACGACGAGCTGCGCAAGCAAGGCTTCAAGGCTGGCGTGTGCTTTTCCGTATCGCGTGATGCCGTGGACTACTACCGCCAGCGCAGCATGTTCAGCAAAAGCGTTGTGCTGGATGTGCTGGCTTGGTCGAAGAAGCGCGCCAAAGAGCTTTCGCGATAACTCCCCCACTCCACCGCCCGGGCATGGCCCGGCAAGGACTCCCCGTGATCAATCTGTTCTGGCGCCTGGTCGCCAAGCTGCTTGCGCGCCCGGCGGTTGCCGCCTGGCTAATCAATCGCGCCCAGCGCACCCCGTACCAGCACATTATGTCCGCCGACCGCGCCGAGATGTACATGGGTCGCTGGTGGTTGTTCAACCCCTACTCCCGCGAGTCGCACAAGCCGGCACTGTGGTGGTGCCCGTGGTCGTTTCGCATCCACCACATCATGCGGCCCGACGAAGACCGGGACCTGCATGATCACCCATGGAACGCCCGCACGATCATCCTGCGCGGCTGGTACACGGAACAGCGCATACTCAAGGCTGATGATCCAGCAGTTCACCAGCTCCTGATTAAGGCCGCCGACCTGCGGCAGTCGTTCGACGCAGCATTCCAGGCAACTGAATACATCGATCGGCGCCCGGGCGACACCGCCCGCCTCAATCACGGCGAGTACCATCGCATCGACCAGATATCACCAGGCGGCGTCTACACCCTCTTCATCACAAGCAAGTGGCGTGGTGACTGGGGATTTCTGGTCAACGGCGTGAAGGTGCCATGGCGCACCTACACCGGCACAGACAATTGAGGTTTTGAATATGAGCAAGGTAATTCAAACGGTTGAAGAACTGGACGCCGTGCTGCACTGGCGCGGTAAGCACGCTCAAGCAATCCGCGAGCGTGACGCCCTGCAACAGCGCCTGACCGCAATTGAAGGCGAACAACTGGCCTGTATGCCTGTGGAGCGCTGCTACGACGTCCGCGCCAAGATGATCATCGCCTTCAACGAGACCAAGAAGGCGGGCGGTGATTTGGATGACGCGCTCGACGCCACATACAAGTCAGCCTTGCGCTATTCGCCTAACCCTCTGGCGGCCGAGAAGCCCGATCGCTCACCAGAGTCCTATGCCATTGAGCATGCCGAGTACATGGCCAAATCAGCCGATGACGTGTTGTCGAAGTTTCAGGCATACGGCCTGGCTCTTCTGGCCGTCGATGAGGGTGGCGACGACGGCGAAGGCGAGCTTCTTGAGAATATTGACTCCGCACGCGGCGACCTGCAGGAGTCACTGGTAGATCTGCGCAGCATGGTTTACGAGTTCCGCAAGCGTGCCGCCAAATCCTGATAGGAGTACATCCGTACTCCACCCACAAAACCTGTAACCCCTCCCCCTTCAAAGTCAGCCGCTATAGCGGCAAGGACGAACTCGCCCATGAAAAGAACAGTCGTGCTCACCGGCAAGGCAGTCGTGAACTTCCGAAAGGTCATTGAGAACGTCGATGACGACGAGGTGGAGGAGCTGCTGGCAAGCAATGACCATCGGGAAATGCAGATCGACGACGATGACCTGCTCGATATCGAATGGATTCACGACGACGTCGATATCAAGGTGACGCCATGATCGCCACCCTCTGGCTCGCCTACGTCTTCATCTACAAGGTGGATAGGCCATGACAGACCACGAGCTGCTAAAGCTGTCAGCCAAGGCCATGGGCTTCGATCTGGAGTATCGGCGCGGTAGCGATGCCTTCCACTACGACGATCCAGACTCCGGGCGGGAGCAATGGCAGCCACTAAGCGACGAAGGCCAGGCCATCCGAATGGCGGTACACCTCCAACTCAGCATCCTCTGGTTCACCAACTTGCGGTACGTGATGGTCGAGCGCGGCGGCTTCGGCGAGAACATCGGCTGGACCGACGACGCGGATAGATGTGGCGCGCTCTGCCAGGCAATCACCGTCGTAGCAGCACAAATCGGCAGCACGCTTCCTTAACCCAATCCCCTGCATACCTGCCGTCGAATGGCGTCAGGGCAATTGACTATCAACCCAGCGCTCAGCAGCAGCCATTGCCTCATCGAGCGCCGCCGGATAGTCAGGCCAGGGCCCGGTCAGTTCAGCAGCAACTTCGCCCAACCCATCAATTGACGCGGGCTCGATGATCTTCGCGGCAACCGGTGCATCGTCGTTCGGACGTCTCCAGTCGAACTTGAGGAACATCGTGTGACCCCGATATGCGTGGGCAATCGGAACATCTATTTGGTGTGACACACGCCCTCCTGGCAATTGGGTGGAATGAATACCCGTTTTACACCCATCCCAACAACACAGATATCTAGGCACAACGCCATCACTCCATCCCCCTACATGCCTGCCGGTGAGCGGCGGGCGAGGTATTCCTATGTCAGCAGTTCAGCGTTTCCACGAAGCAGCCAACGACGCACTGGTCAAACTCAGCGGGTACTGCCTGCCGGGCGCCAAGTTGGCCCTGGTAATTGTCACCCCGGGCGAGCCAGAGCGGGACATCGTCCTTGAAGATCGGGGTCTCGATAAAAACGAGGTGGTCAGCGCACTGCGCCGGCGCGGCCTGGGCATCGACGGCGACAACGCCTACAAGCGCGATCTGTGCGACACGATTTTCGGGGCTCTTGCCTTCGGCGCCCAAAACACCAACCCGCCGCCGGCAGATCACTGGGGCCAGCGCTTCTGGGATGTCGGCCGGGAGGAACGTGCAATGCAGGAAGAGCTGCTCGAAAGCCTATCCAACTTGGTAGGCCTGGCAAAACTCGGCGCCGCCCGGCTCGACAAGTGCCACGCGGCCCTTGCCCACGCCGAAGCGGTAATTGCCAAAGCCACCCGCTAACCCACCTTCTGCCGCCCAGCGCGGCAAGGACACCCCACCCCATCCAATCAATCCACCCGGCAACGGCGTGGCGAGGCATTCCTATGGCCAACACAAAGCTGGCGCCTGTCCTAGAGACCGCGCCGCGCTTCATCCGGGCGATGCACGCCCCTGCTTACCTCGGCATGTGCCGGGAAGAATTCAAGAACACCGTCCGCCCTCACGTCCGCGAATTCCCCATTGGAAAACAGGGCGTTGCCTTCGACCGTCATGAGCTGGACCAGTGGGCAGACGCCTACATCGAACGCATGGCAATTGAAAAGCAGGCCGATCAGGACAACAATCCGCCCCGCAGTGGGCGCCAAGGAGCAAAACAATGGCGCGAAAAACAATGTCGGGCCTCTACCAGAGGAACGGGATTTGGCACATCGACAAAGTCGTCAGAGGTAGCCGACTTCAAGAAAGCACTGGAGCAAGCGAAAGGGAGGAAGCGGAGCAGTACTTGATTCATCGGCTGGAAAAGCTGCGGCAGGAAAAGATCTATGGCGTGCGTCAGGTGCGAACCTGGCGCGAGGCTGCAACCCGGTTCCTAGTTGAGTTCAAGGATCAGCCATCGATCGGCCTTTCAGCCTCGCACATCGAGCAGCTTGACCCGTACATCGGCGATCTGCCGATCACGCACATCGACGATGGCACCCTGGCGCCGTTTGTGCGTGACCGGCAAAAGCCGACCAAGACGGCACAGGGGAAGGTCAAGCCAGGCGTATCAAACAGGACGGTCAACATCGCCCTGCAGCGAGTCGTCAGGATCTTGAACCTGTGCCATCGCAAGTGGCGCGATGCTGAAAAGCGGCCGTGGCTGGAGAGCGTGCCGATGGTATCGATGCTCGAGGAGAAGAAGTCGAGCCGCAAGCCCTACCCGATGTCCTGGGAAGAGCAGGCCCTTTTGTTCCCTGAGCTGCCCGACCACCTGCTGAGGATGGCCCTCTATAAGGTGAACACGGGTTGCCGGGAGCAGGAAGTGTGCAAACTGCGGTGGGATTGGGAAATACGGGTGCCGGCTTTGAACACCAGCGTGTTTCTGATACCTGCCGGATTCGGCGGGCGGAGTGAAAAAGCAGGGGTGAAGAACGGCGATGAACGACTGGTGATCTTGAACAACGTGGCGATGTCCATCATCGATGGCCAGCGAGGCCTACACAAAGACCTGGTGTTCCCGTATGGGCAACCAGATCAGTTCGGGCCAACGTCGATGCATAGGATGAACGATTCGGCCTGGAAGAAAGCCAGGGTGCGCGCAGCGGACAAGTGGGAGAAGGCCCACCAATCGCCAGCACACCCCGGATTCAGGTCGATCAGGATTCACGACTTGAAGCACACCTTTGGCAGAAGGCTACGTGCAGCGAGCGTGACAGAGGAAGATCGGAAAGCGTTGTTGGGGCATAGGAACGGCAGCATTACGAGCCACTATTCTACCCCGGAGCTGCAGCATCTGATTGAGGCTGCGAACAAAGTATCGGCAACTGACTCTCGCGGGCCAGCGCTGACCATCTTGAGGAGGAAATTGGGATGATCCCCCGCAAAAGTCCCTGGGCATGAAAAAGCCCAACTCGATAAATTTGGGCTAAGTCATTGAAAAATATGGTCGGGACGGAGTGATTCGAACACTCGACCCCTAGCACCCCATGCTAGTGCGCTACCGGACTGCGCTACGCCCCGACTAGGCGTGTTACTGGGTTCGCTTCGCAACGAAGCGATCAGGAATATACCGCAAGCTTTTGAAATGTGGAAGTATTTTAAAAGCCGGATTTACTTCTTCAAAACCACCAGCACATCTTCGAGTTCGGAGATCATCTGGCGGATCAGTTGTTTGTACTGAGTGGTGTCGTCCTTGGCTTCATCACCGGACATGCGCTGACGCGCACCACTGATGGTGAACCCTTGGTCGTACAGCAACGCGCGGATCTGTCGGATCATCAGCACATCCTGGCGCTGATAATACCGACGGTTCCCGGTGCGTTTGACGGGGTTGAGTTGAGGAAACTCCTGCTCCCAATAGCGCAGCACGTGCGGCTTTACCGCACACAGCTCGCTGACTTCACCAATGGTGAAGTAGCGCTTGCCTGGGATGACGGGTAGTTCGTCGTTATGACTTGGTTCCAGCATAAGCCTCAACTCGGGCCTTCAACTTCTGCCCTGGACGAAAGGTGACCACACGGCGAGCCGTGATCGGGATTTCTTCTCCCGTTTTTGGATTGCGGCCAGGCCGCTGGCGTTTGTCCCGCAGGTCAAAATTGCCGAAACCAGACAATTTGACCTGTTCGTTGTCTTCCAGAGCATGGCGGATCTCTTCAAAAAACAGCTCGACCAATTCCTTGGCCTCGCGCTTGTTAAGACCCAGCTCTTCGTACAGACGTTCCGCCATCTCAGCTTTCGTCAAAGCCCCCATACGTCACTTCCTTAACGTGGCGTTTAACCTTTGTTCAAGCGAGGTGAGGATATTTTGTGTCGTGGTATTCACCTCATCGTCATTAAGAGTGCGCGATGGATGCTGCCAGGTCAAGCCGACTGCGAGGCTTTTTCTATGCGGATCAATACCTTTACCCTGATAGACGTCAAATAGCCTGAGGTCCGTCAGCCATTCCCCTGCATTTTCACGGATTACATCCAGAACGGCAGTAGCGGCGACATCGCGATCGGCGATCAGCGCCAAGTCTCGGCGCACTTCAGGGAAACGCGACAACTCGCTGAATTTGGGCATCTTGCCAGTCGCCACTTCAGCCAACACCAGCTCGAATACAAATACCGGGCGATCAAGGCCGAGAGTTTTCGACAGTTCCGGGTGAATAGCGCCGACGAAACCGACCAAACGTCCCTCACGCTCGATGCGCGCAGTCTGGCCCGGATGCAGCGCCGGGTGGCTACCCGGAACAAAGGTGAACGCGTCCAACGCACCGGCAAAGCCCAGCACGGCTTCTACGTCAGCCTTAACGTCGAAGAAGTCCACGGCTTCGCGGCCTTGGGCCCAGCCCTCCGGCAACCGGCTGCCACAGACCACACCGGCCAGCATCGGCTCTTGCTTCAAGCCATCCAACTGCCCTACAAAACGTAGGCCACTTTCGAACAGGCGCACGCGATCTTGTTGGCGGTTCAGGTTGTGAGAAAGCGCTTTCACCAAGCCTGGCCACAGAGACGAACGCATGGCGGCCATATCGTTGGAGATCGGGTTGGCCAGCAACAGCGGCTCGACGCCTGGATTGAACAGTTCAAACTGCTTTGGATCGATGAAACTGTAGGTCACCGCTTCTTGGTAACCACGAGCAACCAGCAGACGACGCAGCTCAGGCAAGTACGCACGCGCCTCAGCCTTGGGCTGAGGAGCAAGACGAGCCTGCGGGTAACGGACCGGCAAACGGTTATAACCGTACAGGCGCGCCAGTTCTTCGATCAGGTCGACTTCAAGGCTGATATCGAAGCGATGGCTTGGCACTTCTACCTGCCACTGCCCTTCCCCGCCCTTAGCAATGCCAAGGCCGAGGGCTGACAACAACTGCTCGATTTCCGCAGGCTCGATCACCAGGCCAAGCATCTGCTCAACGCTTTTAGCGCGCAGGGTAATCGGCGCCACATTTGGCAGATGCTCTTCGCTGACAGTTTCGGTGATTGGGCCGGCTTCACCGCCGGTAATCTCCAACAGCAGGCCAGTGGCGCGCTCCATGGCTTCACGGGCCAGCTTCCAGTCCACACCGCGCTCGTAGCGGTGCGAAGCATCGGTGTGCAAGCCGTAGGAGCGAGCTTTACCAGCAATGGCGATCTGATCGAAGAACGCACTTTCCAGGAATACGTCGCGGGTGGTCGCGGACACGCCGCTGTGCTCGCCACCCATCACGCCCGCAATCGCCAGGGCGCGAGAGTGGTCGGCGATGACCAGTGTATCGGCACGCAGGGCCACTTCCTGGCCGTCGAGCAGTACCAGCTTTTCGCCTTCTTCGGCCATGCGCACACGAATGCCGCCGTTGATTTCGGCGAGATCAAATGCGTGCAACGGCTGGCCCAGCTCCAGCATCACGTAGTTGGTGATATCGACGGCAGCGTCGATGCTACGGACATCAGCGCGACGCAGACGCTCGACCATCCACAACGGGGTAGGCTTGGACAGGTCGACATTCCGGATCACACGACCCAGATAACGTGGGCAAGCATTCGGTGCCAGCACTTCGATCGGGCGCACTTCGTCATGCACCGCAGGCACGGCAGCCACTACGGGGCGAGTGACCGGCACGTTGTACAGAGCCCCGACTTCACGGGCCAGACCGGCGAGGGACAGGCAGTCACCGCGGTTCGGGGTCAGATCGACCTCGATGCTGGCATCCTCCAGCTCCAGGTAGACGCGGATGTCCTGACCCACCGGCGCATCGGCCGGCAGCTCCATCAAACCATCGTTACCTTCACCCACCTGCAGTTCCGCCTGGGAACACAGCATGCCGTTGGACTCGACGCCGCGCAGCTTGGCCTTCTTGATTTTGAAATCGTCCGGCAACTCGGCGCCGATCATGGCGAAAGGAATCTTCAGGCCCGGGCGCACATTGGGCGCTCCGCACACGACCTGAAAGGTTTCCGCGCCGTTGCTCACTTGGCACACACGCAATTTGTCAGCATCCGGGTGCTGCTCGGTGCTCAGCACCTCGCCCACTACCACGCCACTGAAAACACCGGCGGCCGGCGTAACGCTATCGACCTCAAGGCCGGCCATCGACAAACGAGCAACCAGCTCGTCGCGATCTACCTGCGGGCTTACCCAGCCACGCAGCCATTGTTCACTGAATTTCATCCTGCTCTCCTAAAGATTCGTTACGACTAGCGAAATTGCGCGAGGAATCGCAAGTCGTTGTCGAAGAACAGACGCAAGTCGTTCACCCCGTAACGCAGCATAGCCAGGCGCTCTACGCCCATGCCGAAGGCAAAGCCCGAGAACTCTTCCGGGTCGATCCCGGACATGCGCAACACATTCGGGTGAACCATGCCGCAGCCCATGACTTCCAGCCAGCCGGTCTGCTTGCACACGCGGCAGCCTTTACCGCTGCACATCACGCACTCCATGTCGACCTCAGCGGACGGCTCGGTGAACGGGAAGAACGAGGGACGGAAACGCACCGCCAGCTCTTTCTCGAAGAACACCCGCAGGAATTCTTCGATCGTGCCTTTAAGGTCGGCGAAGTTGATATCGCGATCTACCAGCAGGCCTTCGACCTGATGGAACATCGGCGAGTGGGTAATATCGGAGTCGCTGCGGTACACACGGCCTGGGCAGACGATGCGGATCGGCGGCTTGTTCGCTTCCATGGTGCGGACCTGTACCGGCGAGGTATGGGTGCGCAGCAGCATATTGGCGTTGAAATAGAAGGTATCATGCATCGACCGGGCCGGGTGGTGGCCTGGGATGTTGAGTGCTTCGAAGTTGTGATAGTCATCTTCGACCTCAGGGCCTTCGGCAATGCCGTAGCCAATATGGGTGAAGAACTGTTCGATACGTTCCAGAGTCCGTGTGATCGGATGCAGACCGCCCGAGGCCTGACCACGGCCAGGCAAGGTGACGTCAATGGATTCGGCGGCGAGCTTGGCCGCAAGATCGGCCTCCTCGAGCGACGCCTTACGCGCATTGAGAACCTCTGTGACACGCTCCTTGGCGACGTTGATCAGCGCACCGACTTGCGGACGCTCTTCAGCCGGCAAATTTCCCAGGGTCTTCATCACCTGAGTCAATTCACCCTTTTTGCCAAGGTAGTGAACCCGGATTTGCTCCAGGGCATTGATATCTTCAGCGCTTTGCACAGCCTCGAGAGCTTGAGCGACGAGCGCGTCCAGGTTTTCCATGTACAGACTCCAGATACGAAATAGGGGAAGAGCTTTAAGGCTCTTCCCCTATTTATGACGTTTAACACCTTGGGCTGCAGGAGCAGCCCGCGGTGACTGTCGGGGGTACTTAAGCCAAGGTGGCTTTAGCTTTCTCGACAATCGCAGCAAACGCCGCTTTTTCGTTCACTGCCAGATCAGCCAGAACCTTACGGTCGATCTCGATGGACGCTTTTTTCAGGCCAGCGATGAAACGGCTGTAGGACAGACCGTTAACACGAGCACCAGCGTTGATACGAGCGATCCACAGAGCGCGGAACTGACGTTTTTTCTGACGACGGTCACGGTAGGCGTATTGGCCTGCCTTGATTACCGCTTGCTTGGCAACACGGAATACGCGTGAACGCGCGCCGTAGTAGCCTTTAGCAAGTTTCAGAATTTTTTTGTGACGTTTACGGGCAATGACGCCACGCTTTACACGAGCCATGAGTTACTTCCTCTATTCTTGATCCAAAAATTAACGAAGGCGCAGCATGCGCTCGACTTTTGCCACGTCAGACGGATGCAGCAAGCTGCTACCGCGCAGTTGACGCTTACGCTTGGTCGACATTTTGGTCAGGATGTGGCTCTTGAAAGCGTGCTTGTGCTTGATACCGTTAGCAGTTTTCAGAAACCGCTTAGCAGCACCACTTTTAGTCTTCATCTTTGGCATGTTCGGATACTCCGCATTCAGTTGATAAACATAATCAGAAGGCCTGCCGTGCCCTGTTGATTACTTCTTCTTTTTCGGGGCGATGACCATGATCAGCTGGCGTCCTTCCATCTTAGGATGCTGTTCGACCGAACCGTACTCGAGCAGGTCAGCTTCAACCCGCTTGAGGAGTTCCATCCCCAGCTCCTGGTGGGCCATCTCACGGCCGCGGAATCGCAAGGATACCTTGGCCCTGTCCCCATCACTCAGGAAACGTACCAGGTTGCGCAGTTTTACCTGGTAATCCCCTTCCTCCGTCCCTGGACGAAACTTGATTTCTTTTACTTGAATCTGCTTCTGGTTCTTCTTCGCCGCAGCAATCTGCTTCTTCTTTTCGAAGATCGATTTGCCGTAGTCCATCACCCGGCAAACAGGCGGGACTGCGTCGGCGGAGATTTCCACCAGGTCCAATTTGGACTCTTCAGCGATACGAAGCGCTTCATCAATCGAGACGATGCCAATCTGCTCGCCGTCAGCGCCAATTAACCGAACCTCGCGTGCCGAGATATTCTCGTTGATCGGGGCTTTCGGTGCAGCTCGTTTATCTTGTCTCATTTCACGCTTAATAATAATTACTCCGAATCTGGGCGACCACGCCGGGAAACCGCTTGCGCGAGGAACTCAGCGAACTGGGCGACGGGCATCGAGCCCAGGTCAGCACCTTCACGAGTACGCACAGCGACAGTCTGCATCTCGACTTCCCGATCTCCGATAACCAAAAGATAGGGAACCTTGAGCAAAGTATGCTCGCGGATTTTAAAGCCGATCTTTTCATTTCTCAAGTCGGACTTGGCACGAAATCCGCTTTCGTTGAGAGTTTTTTCAACTTCAGCGGCAAAATCTGCCTGTTTATCAGTGATATTCATGATCACTGCCTGGGTCGGAGCCAGCCACGCAGGGAATGCACCCTCGTAGTGCTCGATCAGGATCCCGACGAACCGCTCGAACGAACCGAGGATCGCCCGGTGCAGCATGACCGGGTGCTTACGGCTATTGTCTTCGGAGACGTATTCGGCTCCCAGACGGATCGGCAGGTTAAAATCGAGCTGCAAGGTACCACATTGCCAGACACGGCCAAGGCAATCTTTCAGCGAGAATTCGATCTTAGGACCGTAGAAAGCTCCCTCACCCGGCTGCAGGTCGTATGCAAGGCCCGCACTATCAAGGGCTGCGGCCAATGCTGCCTCGGCGCGATCCCACAGCTCGTCAGAACCGACGCGCTTTTCCGGACGAGTGGACAGCTTCATCTCAACTTCGGTAAAGCCGAAATCACGATAAACGTCCATGGTCAGCTTGATAAAGGCTGCCGACTCAGCCTGCATCTGTTCTTCCGTGCAGAAGATATGAGCGTCATCCTGCGTAAAGCCGCGCACACGCATGATGCCGTGCAGCGCACCCGATGGCTCGTTGCGGTGGCAGGCACCGAACTCCGCGAGGCGCATCGGCAACTCGCGGTAGCTCTTCAGGCCTTGGTTGAACACCTGCACGTGGCATGGGCAGTTCATAGGCTTAATGGCGTAATCGCGGCTTTCCGACTCGGTAGTGAACATGTTGTCGGCGTAGTTGGCCCAGTGTCCGGACTTCTCCCACAGACTACGATCAACCACTTGCGGTGTCTTGATTTCCAAGTAACCGTTTTCGCGCTGAACCTTGCGCATGTACTGCTCAAGCACTTGATACAGGGTCCAGCCGTTCGGGTGCCAAAACACCATGCCCGGCGCTTCTTCCTGAAGGTGGAACAGGTTCAGGCGCTTGCCGATTTTGCGGTGGTCACGTTTTTCGGCTTCTTCGATGCGCTGGATATAAGCGGCCAACTGCTTCTTGTCAGCCCAAGCAGTGCCATAGATGCGCTGCAATTGCTCGTTCTTGGCGTCTCCGCGCCAGTAGGCGCCGGACAGCTTGGTCAACTTGAACGACTTGAGGAAACGCGTGTTCGGCACGTGCGGGCCACGGCACATGTCGACGTATTCTTCGTGATAGTACAGGCCCATGGCCTGCTCGTCCGGCATGTCTTCCACCAGACGCAACTTATAGTCTTCGCCACGAGCGGTGAACACGTCGATCACTTCGGCGCGCGGCGTGACCTTCTTGATCACGTCGTAGTCTTTTTCGATCAGCGCGTGCATGCGCTGCTCGATGGCCGCCAGGTCATCCGGGGTAAAAGGACGCTCGTAGGCGATATCGTAATAAAAGCCTTCTTCAATGACCGGACCGATCACCATTTTCGCCGTCGGGTACAGTTGCTTGACCGCATGGCCAATCAAGTGCGCGCAAGAGTGGCGAATGATCTCCAGCCCTTCTTGATCCTTGGGCGTGATGATTTGCAGGCTGGCATCGGTGGTAATCAGGTCGCTGGCATCGACCAGCTTGCCGTCGACCTTACCGGCCACGGTGGCTTTGGCCAGGCCTGCGCCAATGGATGCGGCGACCTCGGCTACGGAAACCGGATGATCGAATGAACGCTGACTGCCGTCGGGAAGAGTAATAGTTGGCATGGCGCCTCCTCTCCTAGTGGTGACCCCTACCAAAGGTCACGTGGGTTGGGATGAGCCAGTACAAGATCCAACACCAGGCCGCTCAATGCTGAACGCCTGCCTTACAGCGGCAGGAGCCTTTCGGCCAACCGATAATCGAACCAGAGTGACTGGAGTGAAAAAAAACAACGTGGCAAGGCCGCTTTGAACGCGCCGTTAAATAGCCAGGCCGCCGATGCTAGCACAGATGAACGGTCATCGGGCCGCAGCTGCTGTTGCTGATAACGAATTTCCAGGCTTTATAGATGCAAAAGTGAACTTGAGCTGTACGCTGTGCCTCAAACCCCCTGAGAATCGCCGTTCGTCCTCGACTCAAAGGAGCATCCAATGATGCGTTTTACCTCGACCCTCGCTCTCGCTGCTTCACTGACCGTCCTTTCCCTTGGCGCTCAGGCTGCTGCCCCATCGAACTGGCCAGCCGGTGCGCGCGATAGTTTCGTCAGCGACTGCAGCGCTGCGGCCAGCCAGAATGTGGACGTCAAAACCGCCAAAGCCCATTGTGAATGTGGCGCAGATAAGATCAACGCGGAATTGAGCACTGCTGAAATCAAGGAATTGATGACTAATCAGAACGCCAGTCCGGAGCTTAAAAATAAAGCTGTGGCGGCTATTTCGTCCTGCAAAGTCGTGAAGAAAAAGTAAATCGACAGCCTGATCACACGGCCGATTGATCGAAAAAAAGACCTGAAATCCGCTGTTTCTCACAAATTACGCAGCTTTTACGGCTTTTTTTAAGACCCCATATTTAGCGCAGAAGCCCCGTAGTTCGGGGCTTTCAGCCAGAAGAAGGTCTAAAGCCAACGCTATTGATCAGCAAACAATGCCTTGGGGGGGCTCCCAAGCCGAACATTTCGACTATGATAGCCCGGTGTGCCCAGTTGGCCTGAGCAGCACAGCACTACTGAAAATATATGTTTCTTGGAGATACACCATGTCTAATCGCCAAACCGGCACCGTTAAATGGTTCAACGATGAAAAAGGCTTCGGCTTCATCACTCCTCAAGGTGGCGGTGACGACCTGTTCGTACACTTCAAAGCTATCGAAAGCGACGGTTTCAAAAGCCTGAAAGAAGGCCAGACCGTTTCCTTCGTGGCTGAGAAAGGCCAAAAGGGTATGCAAGCTGCACAGGTTCGCGGCGAGTAATTCTCCGCTGAGCTAAAAAAACCCCGTCCATGTGACGGGGTTTTTTATGGGCATAGCAAAAGCCGGTGAAGATCAGCCGCAATTGACCCGAGTGATCACCAAGTTATCATCGGTGTTCAGGTTCAGTCGGTCGGAGCGGTACTCCAGGGTGATCATGTCGTTGGGCTTGAGGATCCGGGCGTTCTGCGCACCGGAGCGCGTACGAGCCTGTTCCAACAGTTGCGGCGAGGCTTTCTGGCCAATTGTAAATTCGGCAGCCTTCGCCTCACAGCGGCTATGACCGGCATCGGTCACAGCGGCATTTTTGGCTGGCTCAGAGGTACCCGAGGTGCTGCATCCCGCCAATGCGAGTGCTGCCAACAAAGTACCGAATGATGCGAGCTTCCAAGGCATGAAGCCTCCTATGAATAAAAAAATGGACAGAGATCGTGCGACAGCGGTGTGGCGATTTGGTTTCAAGACGTAAAGCGTTGAGGAGCAAGTCTGCCTGACTCTAGCCGGGCATTCGCTTGATCAATCGTGACCAGATATGAACGCGATCAGTAGATGTCGATATAGTCATCCGACGGCTTCGGCCAGTTTTGCCGCAACGCATTGAAAATCTGCGTGACCCAGACTTCGTCACTGGCCGCCACGTTACCGACATAACCGGAGCCTTTTGCCCAGGTCTCCAGCCGAAACAGCAACCCGTCGATATCCGCATTGCCTACCGCCCTTCCACTCGAAATGTAGGCAAGACCGGCCTTGGTCACCCGTAACTGGGCATGCTCGTCGTCGCTGGCACTGGCCAGCAGTTGGCGCACGGCGGCCAATGTCAGATTCTCAGGGTTATTCAAATCGATATGCACGTAGCGTTTTCCGACTGTTAAACAAGCCGACAGTGTGGCACAGCGCGCGCCCGCACCTAAGCATCATGCCTAAGTATCAGTGCCAAACAGCATGCAAAATGGTTAACTGCCCCGGCAAAAACCGCGCACCAGCGCGCTGCCCAGTATTTTTTTCTGCCTCGCGAGACCTTCATGACCACCGTAACGCTTCAAGCCGACATCAAAGCCAAATGGCCCTTGGGCCAGAGTTCCTACAGCCCAGGCAGCCCAGAGGAATTGGCAATCATCGGCATCGACCTGCTGGTCAAAGAATTGGGTACCCAGGCCGCGCAAGCATTCATCGGCCAGGTATTCGAAAAATACCCAGCCGATCACATGGGGGCGGATAACCCCGAGCGCGAGTAAAAATCGGCCGGCGAACGCCGACCGATCAGCACGTTACTTCAAGCGAGCCAGGCGTTCGGTCAGCAGATCGAAAAAACCCTGGGCATCGCCGCTCTCAACCCAGAATGCGTTCTTGGGTTGTTTCAGGCCATCGTACCAATCGACGATGGTCTGGCCGAAGGTCGGGCCTTCACGGCTGTCGACCACAACGTTGACTTCACGCCCGCTGAACAGCGAAGGCTTGAGCAGATAGGCGACCACGGTGGCGTCATGCACAGGCCCACCGGGAATGCCGTAGTGCTCCATGTCGCCCTTGACGTACTCGTTGAGGATATCGCCGACGATCTTGCTCGCATTGTTCTTGAGGTCGGCGATCTGCTTCAGGCGCGCTTCACTGGTGAGCACCTTGTGGGTGACGTCCAGCGGTAGGTAGGTCAGCTTGACCCCACTCTTGAGCACGATTTCCGCGGCGACAGGGTCGGCGAACAGGTTGAACTCCGCGACCGGCGTGATATTGCCGCCGTTGAAGTGCGCACCGCCCATCACCACCACTTCCTTGATGCCTTGAGTGATTTCCGGGTCTTGGGTCAATGCCAGCGCCAGGTTGGTCTGCGGGCCGAGCATAGCGATGGTGATGCTGTGAGGCTTGGCAGCACGCAGGGTCGTGACCAGGTAATCCACGGCATTGCCTGGCGCGAGGCCCTTTTTGGGCTCATGCACGGTGACGCCGGAAATACCTTCCTTGCCATGAATGTTCTCGGCATAGATCGGCGTGCGCAACAGCGGTGCAGGCGCACCGGCGTATACCGGAATGTCCTCGCGCCCTGCCCACTCACGGGCCAGCCGGGCGTTACGGGAGGTTTTGTCCAGGCGCACATTGCCGGCGACGGTGGTGAGCGCGCGGATATTCAGCTCCTCAGGAGAAGCCATGGCGAACAGCAACGCCACAACGTCATCGGCGCCCGGGTCGGTGTCGATGATCAGGTCGATTTTTTCCGCCGCCTGGGCGCTTGCTGCAGTGAGTGCGGACAAAAGCAGAACACTCCGAAACAAATTTCTCAGGGTGGGTAGACCACGTTGCATAAAACACTCCTTGTCGTTGGGAAAGACTAGAACGTCACGCCGGACACCAGCGCAATATTGCAGTAAGGCTGGCATTCGCCAGTACGCACCACGGCGCGGGCCTGACGGCTCAGTTGTTTGAACTCATCATGACTCAGCAGACGACGCTCGCCGAGCGCGGCCTGAGCCGTCAGGGCATTCAGCTCAGTCAGCGCTGGCGGCTGCTTGAGTAGAATTTCGTTGGCCAGTACATGGCTCTCCACCTGCATTTCACTGAGCACAATGCGCAGGGTACTGATGAAGTCCGGAATGCCCTGAGTCAGCGCCAGGTCGATCAACTCTACACCCGGCGGCACCGGCAAACCGGCGTCACCGATGACCAGGATGTCGCCGTGTCCCAGAGAAGCGATCACCCGCGACAGGGCGATATTGAGCAGTGGGGTCTTTTTCATGAGGCTACAAAACCTTGTACGTCGTGCAGCGTTGGAATGGATGGTTGCGCACCGGCGCGGGTGACCGACAACGCTGCCGCGACCTGACCGAAGCGGATGGCCTCGGCCTCGCTTTCGCCAGCGGACAACGCAGCTGCAAAACCGCCTACGAAGGTGTCGCCGGCTGCGGTGGTATCCACCGCCTTGACCTTGGGCGCCACCAGGTGCTCAAACCCTTGGCCATCAGCAAACAACGCACCTCGCGCACCCAGGGTAACAATGACTTTGCCGGCGCCGGCTTCGATCAGACGAGTCGCGGCCTCTTTGGCGCTGTCGAGAGAATCGACCATCACGCCGCTCAGCGCACTGGCTTCGCTTTCGTTGGGAATCAGATAGTCGATCGAGGCGTACCACTCGGCCGGCAACGGAGCACTGGCAGGCGCTGGGTTGAGGATCACGGTCTTGCCCAGTTCACGGCCACGCTTGAGGGCGTACCCCACCGTGTCCATGGGCACTTCAAGCTGGCAGACGATCACGTCGGCCCCCTGTAGCACCGCGTCGAACGCTTGCAATGACGCCGGCGTTAGAGCGCCATTGCTACCGGCCACGATGACGATTGCGTTCTGACTGCTGTCATCCACCACGATCAACGCGACACCGCTGGAGCCGGCGACGCTGCTGACCGCCTGGCAATCGATGCCTTCGACCAGCAATGCCTCGCGCAGTTGGCTGCCGTAGGCATCGGTGCCGACGCAGCCGATCATCGCCACATCGCCACCCAGCCGCGCCGCCGCGACTGCCTGATTGGCGCCCTTGCCGCCCGGCACGGTGGCAAAGGTCTGGCCGATCAGCGTTTCACCGGCGCGCGGCAAGCGGCTGGCGCGGGTCACCAGGTCCATGTTCAAGCTGCCTATTACCACTACTTTTGCGGGCATACATCAGTACTCATCAATTCGGTTCAGCGGTATTGGGCAAACACACCGGCGACGGGGGCCGTCGACTCGCGCAACACAATGCTTGGGGTCACGATACGTTGATCGATTGGCAGTTGAGGGTTGGCGATCCGTCGCAGTAAAAGCTCGGCAGCCGTCTCGCCCAGCTGCACGATGGACTGCCCCACCGTGGTTAGCGCCGGGTAGACGTAACGGCTCATTTGAATGTCGTCGAAACCGATCACCGACAGCTCGCCGGGCACGCGAATATTACGCTCGGCCGCCGCGCGCAATACACCGAAACCGATCATGTCGTTGCTGGCGAAAATCGCGCTGGGCGGTTTTTCAGCCAGCAGTTGCACGGCGGCGGCATAACCGCCGGTGCTGGTGAAATCGCTTTCGCGGATGCGCTCGGCCGGTACTTCCACGCCAGCCTCGTGCAACGCCCGGCGATACCCTGCCAGACGCATTTGTGCCACGCGGGTGTGGGCCGGGCCGCCGATACAGGCAATATCCCGATGACCGAGGTCGAGCAGGTGCCGGGTGGCCAGGTAAGCGCCCTCTTCGTGGTCGATACGCACCAGATCGACATCAATGCCATCCAACGCCCGGTCGACGATCACCATGGGCGTTCGCACCGCGCTCAAGCCTGCAGCCAGCCCACTGTCGTCGCCGCCCACTGAGGTGACGATCAAACCGTCGATACGCTTCTCCAGCAATACCCGTAAATAACTGCGCTGCTTTTCAGCGTTGTCATCGGAGTTGCAGAGGATCACGCAATAGCCATTACGCTCGCAATAGTCCTCGATACCACGGGCCAATTCCGCGAAATACGGGTTGAGGCTGTTGGGCACCAGCAGGCCTATGGTTGCGGTGGTCTTGGCTTTGAGCGAACGCGCGACGGCACTGGGCACGTAGTCGAGCTGCTTGATCGCCGCCTCGACCTTGAGGCGCACCGGCTCGCTGACCGGGCGCGTCTTGTTCACCACATGGGACACCGTGGTGTAGGAAATACCCGCAAGCGCTGCCACATCCTTGATCGTTGCCATGGTTTAGCCTCGCCGACTGGCACGCTGGCTGCGATAGGTATCGAGCACCACAGCGATCACAATCACGGCACCGGTAATGATGCGCTTGGTCGGCTCCGTGGCCCCGATCTGCGCCAGGCCGGCAGCCAGGACCGAGATGATCAAGACGCCGAAGAACGTGCTGATCACCGAACCGCGCCCGCCCATCAGGCTGGTGCCGCCGATAACCACCGCCGCGATCACTTGCAACTCCAGACCGGAACCCGCGTTCGGGTCAGCCGCCTCCAGGCGCGAGATCTGGAACAACGCGGCTACGCCGGCCAACAGGCCCATAAGGCTGAACACCAGGATCTTGTAGGGCTTGGGATTGATCCCCGCCAGGCGTACCGCTTCCTCGTTGGTGCCGATACCGATCAGGTAGCGACCGAACACGGTCCGCGTCAACACCAGTTGGGCCGCAATGATCACTAGCAAAGCAATGATGAACGACGGCGAAATACCAAAGGCAATCGGATTGGACAGCCAGGCGAAGGAGTCACCGATGTAGGCGGTGCGTGAACCGGTCATTTGGTACGCGACGCCGCGGGCCATTTCCAACACACCGAGGGACACGATAAACGACGGAATGCGCCAGGCCACGGTGATCGAACCGGTGAGCGTACCGGCCAGCGCCGCACAGCCCATGCCCAGCACGGCGGCCGGCAAAACGCTCCAGCCCCAGCTGAGGATCGCCACACTGACCGCCGATGCCGCCAGCGCCAGCACCGAGCCTACCGACAGGTCGATACCGCCGATGATCAGGATGAAGGTCATGCCCACCGCCAGCACCATCAGGTCCGGAATCTGGTTGGCCAGCGTACTGAACGTGTCATAGGACAGGAAGTGATCGCTCAATACCGAGAACAGCGCAATCATCGCGAGCAAGGCACCTGCCAGGCCCAGGTAAGTCCCCAGGCCGTAGAAGTTGCCGCCGGTTTTACCGGGAGAAGTGGTCGTTTTCATGGGGTATCCCTAAGCACTGCATCGTTGAGCAGCGCATCACGTTTCTGATAGCCGGCAAAGGCGGCGGCGAGCAATTCGTCCTGGGTCCAACTGTCGCGCTCGAAGGTGTCGATCAGGCGACCGGCGGACAGCACACCGATGCGGTCGCAGATCAACATGAGTTCGCGCAGGTCGCTGGACACCACTACCAACGCCTTGCCCTGCCGGGTCAACTCGCCGAGCAAGGCGTAAATGTCGAATTTGGCGCCGACGTCGATACCGCGCGTAGGCTCGTCGAACAGCATCACCGAGCAGTCGCGCTCCAACCAGCGACCAATCACCACCTTCTGCTGGTTGCCGCCGGATAATTCCGACACCAACTGCGCCGGGCTGGAACTGCGAATGCGCATGGCATCGATCTGACGTTGGGCCAACGCGGTTTCATCGCCACTGTTAACGACGCCGCCCGCGGAAATTTCAGGCATGTTGCCCAGAGCAATGTTGGCGCTGATGGACTGGGTCAGCAGCAAGCCTTCACCCTTGCGGTCTTCGGTGATCAGCGCGATGCCATGGCCCACGGCATCCACCGGCGAACGAATGCTCACCACCTGGGCTGGCGAGCCCAGGGCCACGGTGCCGCTGTCGGCTTGGTCAGCGCCGAAGATCAGGCGCAGTAGCTCAGTACGGCCCGCGCCGATCAGCCCGGAAATGCCATAGATTTCACCGGCGCGAACTTCGAACGAGACGTCGCGGACTTTGTCCGAGCGCGTCAGACCTTTGACCGTGAGCGCCGGGCCACCGATGGTGCGCGGGCCCAAATCGATGTGTTCGCCCAGTTCGCGACCGACCATCAATGTGACCAGTTGCTCGCTGTTGTAGTTGGCCATCGGCTCGACGCACACCAGTTTGCCGTCACGCAGGACCGCGATGCGCTGGGCGACACGAGCCAGCTCTTCCAGCCGATGGGAAATGTAAATAATCGCTACGCCGCGGGCCTGCAAACGGGTGATCTGCTCAAACAGCATCTCGACTTCACGGGCGGTAAGCATAGCCGTGGGTTCGTCGAGGATCAGCACATGGCAGTCGCCGATCAGGTTGCGCGCGATCTCGACCATTTGCTGGTGCCCGATCCCCAAGCTGCCGACCAGGGTGTCTGGGTCGATGGCATCCAGGCCGACCTGGGCCATGGCTTCGATGGCAGCCTTACGCAGTTGCTTGCGGCTGATCCAGCCACCGTGGCTGGGCAGGTTATGCAAAAACAGGTTTTCGGCGACAGTCAGGGTCGGCAGCAGGTTGAGTTCCTGCATGACCATGCGCACACCCAGCGATTCGGCCTGGGTGCGGCTGCCTGGGCGGTAATCCTGGCCGTTGAACTGCATGTGCCCGGTGGTCGGAGTGACCAGCCCGCCGATGATTTTCGACAAGGTGCTTTTGCCTGCGCCGTTTTCACCCGTCAGCGCCAGCACTTCGCCGCGATTGAGCGTCAGAGTGATGTCGGACAGAACTGGCTGGGCATACGTCTTACCGATACCGCTGACCGAGAGGACAGCGTTCGGGGCGGAAGATGACATAGGAAAATCTCCGAGCGTCCGCCCGGGGGCGAGCGGACGCTGTTTGGGTGCTGCCAGAATTACTTCTTGAGGACGAGTTCGACCGGGGTTTCGATCACGCCATCTTTGGCATCGACTTTTTCACCCTTGACCAGCTTGAGCGCGTTCTGGATACCGAACACGGCTTGCTGGGCAGCGGCCTGGTCGGCGGTAGCCAGCACGCGGCCGTCCTGCAGCATCGGCTTGATGGCTTCGATATTGTCGTAGCCCACTACCAGCACCTTGCCCGCTTTGCCGGCTGCACGTACGGCAGAGACAGCACCCAAAGCCATGTTGTCGTTACCGGCCAGCAGCGCCTTGAGGTCTGGGTATTCGCTCAGCATTGCGGAGGCGACTTTCTGGCCCTGGTCGATCTCCCAGTTACCCGACTGGGTGGATACGATCTTCATGCCAGCAGCATCCATCGCGTCTTTGAAACCGGCGGTGCGCTGCTGGGCGTTGGTGGTGGTCGGAACGCCTTCGATGATGCCGACCTTGTCGCCAGCGCTCATTTGTTTGGCCAGGTAATCGCCCACCAGCTTGGCACCTTTGCGGTTGTCCGGGCCAACGAAGGGAATGTCCAGGTTCTTGCTTTTCAACACACCGGGGTCGAGACGATTGTCGATGTTGACCACCTTGATCCCAGCGTCGGAGGCTTTTTTCAGTACGGTGACCAGCGCCTTGGAGTCGGCTGGCGCAATGACGATGGCGTTGACCTTGGACAGGATCATCTGATTGACGATATCGATCTGGGCAGCAGTATCGGTTTCATTCTTGATGCCGTTCGTGATCATGTCGAAATCGGCGGGGTGGGCTTTCTGATAGTCCTTGGCACCTTCCTGCATGGTGACGAAAAACTCGTTGGCCAGGGACTTCATTACAAGACCGACTTTCGGTTTGGCGGCGGCCTCGTCAGCGAATGCAGAGGAGAGCGGTAAAGCGGCGGATGCGGCAGCAAGCACAGCGATAGCAAGAAGACGTCCAGCAAATGGCAGCTTCATGGGGTCACTCCGATCTTATGATTATTGTGAGCAACGCTTGCACCGAAGAAGGCTTCGGCAGCCCGCCCACCTGGGAGGCTGATACGAGCTGTCACGTTACGCCAAGCGCATCGGAAACATCTCGCAAACGTTTGCGTTATTCAAACTATGAGAACCTTGTCGAAATTTGTCAACGGGGGTATGCGTCTTTGATGCTCCGCTAATACGAAAGCTTGGCAACATGCGCTGCTTCTAAACATCGCCTCCCCTTACAGATCTCCGAAACGACAGCTCATGTCTGATCACGGCGGATTTTTCCGTCAGTGTTTTCGGGCTACCGAACGCCAACCCAGGCAGTTGTTCGGAAAGCCGGACAATAAGCTCGTCGCCCACACTAAAAACTTCTACAAATTCCTTTTTAATCAATAAGTTAATTTAAAAATACACAAGCCATAAGGCTGGTACAGATCCTGCTCTTACCCAGTACCTCGCGGCATTTAGCATCGCCCGAGTGTTCTGGATGAACCTGCTACAGCACTCATCAAAAAATCAGAGAGAAAAATAATGAAATCCGCACTGAAGAACTTTGTTCCGGGCGCCTTAGCCCTCCTGCTGCTGTTCCCCGTTGCCGCCCAGGCAAAAGAAGTTGAAGCCAAGACCAAACTGTCCAACGTGGTGATTCTCGCCACCGGCGGCACCATTGCCGGCGCCGGCGCCAGTGCCGCTAACAGCGCCACCTATCAGGCGGCCAAGGTCGGTATCGAGCAATTGATCGCCGGTGTTCCTGAGCTTAGTCAGATCGCCAATGTGCGCGGCGAACAAGTGATGCAAATTGCGTCCGAAAGCATCAACAACGAGAACCTGCTGCAACTGGGTCGCCGCGTTGCGGAGCTGGCCGACAGCAAAGACGTGGATGGCATCGTGATCACCCACGGTACCGACACCCTGGAAGAAACCGCCTACTTCCTGAACCTGGTAGAGAAAACCGACAAGCCTATCGTAGTGGTCGGCTCGATGCGCCCAGGCACCGCCATGTCGGCGGATGGCATGCTCAACCTGTATAACGCAGTGGCCGTGGCCGGCAGCAAAGATGCACGCGGCAAAGGCGTACTGGTGACCATGAACGACGAAATCCAGTCCGGTCGTGACGTCAGCAAGATGATCAACATCAAGACCGAAGCCTTCAAGAGCCCATGGGGTCCCCTGGGTATGGTGGTTGAAGGCAAGTCCTACTGGTTCCGCCTGCCGGCCAAGCGCCACACCATGGACTCGGAGTTCGACATCAAAACCATCAAGAGCCTGCCCGATGTGGAAATTGCCTACGGCTACGGCAACGTGAGCGACACTGCTTACAAGGCCCTGGCCCAAGCTGGCGCGAAAGCCATCATCCATGCCGGTACCGGTAACGGCTCGGTGTCTTCCAAAGTGGTGCCGACTCTGGTGGACCTGCGCAAGCAAGGCGTGCAGATCATTCGTTCTTCCCACGTCAACGCGGGTGGCATGGTGCTGCGTAACGCCGAACAGCCTGACGACAAGTACGACTGGGTCGCAGCCCTGGACTTGAACCCACAGAAAGCGCGGATTCTGGCAATGGTCGCCCTGACCAAGACCCAGGACAGCAAGGAGCTGCAACGGATGTTCTGGGAATATTGATTTCTAAACATCTTCTGTAGGAGCGAATTCGCTCCTACAGCCCCTCCTCCCCTCCCCCCATCAAACATCCCGAATTGCTGACAGAAGAACTTCCAGAAATTTAAGCAGTTGCGAAATTGCCTACAGTTAAATACTGTATGCACGTACAGCTAAATAAGGAATATTCCGTGGCAAAATCTTCTGCAGCACTGCCGACAGCACCTGATGCCTATGAACGCCTGGCCGTTCGTGTGCAAAAGATCATTAACTCGACCCAGGCTCAGAAATCCAAGGCCGCCCTCATCTTCCGCCTGCCGGATGAGCCTGAAGAGCAATGGCAGCGCCTGCTCGAGGAAATCGCTGAAAACGATAATGTCACCCTCGCCTACCGCGACGACGGCGGCGTACAGATTTTCTGGGTTGTGCCGAAGGAAGATTGAGTCAATGAGTGCCCGTTTTATTGCTGTCTGTTGCCTGTTTTTTGCCATTTCCGCCCATGCCCAAGCGCCGCGCACTTTCAGCGAAGCCAAGAAAATTGCCTGGAAGCTCTACGCCCCGCAATCCACCGAGTTCTATTGCGGCTGCAAGTACACCGGCAATCGCGTGGACCTGAAAGCCTGCGGGTACATTCCACGCAAAAACGCCAACCGCGCCGCGCGAATTGAATGGGAACATATAGTGCCGGCATGGCAGATAGGCCATCAGCGCCAGTGCTGGCAGAACGGCGGTCGCAAGAACTGCACGCGCCATGATGATGTGTTCAAGCGCGCCGAAGCGGATTTGCACAACCTGGTGCCTAGCATTGGCGAAGTAAACGGCGACCGTAACAACTTCAGCTTTGGTTGGCTGCCGGTACAGAGTGGGCAATACGGTTCATGCCTGACACAGGTGGACTTCAAGGCCAAGAAGGTCATGCCGCGCCCATCGATTCGCGGAATGATCGCGCGTACCTATTTCTACATGAGCAAGCAGTACGGTTTGCGCTTGTCGAAACAGGATCGCCAATTGTATGAAGCCTGGAACAAGACCTACCCCGTACAGGCCTGGGAGCGCCAACGCAACCAGACCGTGGCTTGCGTGATGGGGCGCGGTAATGAGTTTGTCGGCCCGGTGAACCTCAAAGCATGCGGTTGAACATGGGCGGGAGCCCCCGCCCAATCGGCCCGTTACTGGTCGGCCTTGTGCTCGATGACTTGGGACTCGGTGTCGTTCTTCTTGGCCCGCGCGAGTTTTTCAGTGAGCAGTGCCTGCTTGGCTTCTGCTTCCTCCTTGGTTGCGAACGGCCCTAGAAGCACTTCGTCCTTGCCGTCCACTTTCACGATATAAAAATTGAAACCATGTTCCAGCAACCAGGCGGTGAGGTCAGTGATCGCCTGCAGCTTGTGGTCCGGTGGACCTACCCGTACATCCCACTCCTGCACAGCAATCGCGCCGGTCTGTGGTTGGCTTTCGCTCACGGCAGGCTTGGCCTTGGGGGTATCGACGGGCTTGCCTTCGCCACAGCCGGCCAGCGCCAACACCATCATTGCCATCACTACTTTACGCACTGCCCTGCTCCTTTAAGGATTAAAGAGGCGACTTTATCATCCACTGTCTATTCTGGCCGTCATAAACGTTGGATTAAACAATGCGAATGATGTATCGCAGACCTGTATGATGCGCCCATGGGAATTAATGTTGCCTCTATGCGTCCTAAAGAGGCAGTCACAGGGAAGCGCTTAGCAGTAAGCTATACACATCCGACACCTGCCCTGTCTGAAACATGTGTCCTTAAAAGTAATCAAGGAGAAGTCCATGCTTATACTCACCCGCAAAGTTGGTGAAAGCATAAACATCGGTGATGACATCACGATCACCATCCTGGGCGTCAGCGGCCAGCAAGTACGAATCGGCATCAACGCACCGAAAGACGTTGCCGTGCATCGCGAAGAGATCTATCAACGTATCCAGGCTGGCCTGACTGCTCCGGACAAAAACCAGACGCCTTGAAACGCCCTCAGTAGCCAGCCCTTTCGTGCACGGTAACGGCTGGCGAAAACTCTTCCCAACGGCCTGCGTTTCGGACGTGGCCAGTATCGCCAGCAAGTCGGTCCACGCGACAAGATGAAACAATCTTCGGGACCGGAACTTGTTACGTCATTTACAGCCGAAACTCCTGACTGACTTCCTCCATGTGCACTCGGGAGCACGTACATGAGGTCTGATACCGCATCGCCGCGCTTTTCCAGATCCTGGCTGATCGCCTTGCTGATAGGGCTGGCTTTTATCGGCCTGGAATTTGTAATCAGGTTTGAAATTG
Source organism: Pseudomonas sp. ARP3 (assembly GCF_001029595.1). NCBI lineage: Bacteria > Pseudomonadati > Pseudomonadota > Gammaproteobacteria > Pseudomonadales > Pseudomonadaceae > Pseudomonas > Pseudomonas sp. ARP3. The sequence continues at coordinate 95,170 of NZ_LEKF01000010.1, read as the reverse complement.
CAGGCAGCGCTCCCACCGATCAGCATTCGGTGCTGGACCTGACGCTACTGCTATGCGGTTACCTGTTTATGTTCTGCCTCAAGCCTATACAAAAGGTCGTACACCGCAGATTCTGTCAGCGCAGCCCTGGAAAAACGTCACGCCCATAGTCACGTATCAGCTAGCAGATTGCCGGTATTTACAGTGTCGCATCGCGGCCTATGCTTGGTGTGTTTACCCGTTAGTTGAAGGCCTGAAATCGATGGATACCCTCAGCCGATCAGAAATCGAATCCGCCCTTGCAGCTCGCTTACCCAGTTATTCGGTTGCCTGCACGCTACACGCTGACGGCACCTTGTCCGTGGTGCTCAGCGGCCCGGAGACAGATCATTTCGCAATCACCGGGATCGTACGCGCGCACTATCGCGGCGCCGAAGCGATTGCACGACTGGCTAATGAGATTCTTCGCGAAATGGTGGTGTCACGACGCGGCATGAGGAGCGAACGCATGCATGCGCCGCCCAACGCGATTGTGTGGCAAGAAAGCCAAGACCCGTAAAGGTCTTGGCTTTCTTGTATCAACCCGCCTCGTTGTGCAAGGTCAACCAGCCCTCGGCATTCCGCCGCACCTGCAGCCGCTCATACCCACCAATGGTTGGGTGTTGTGTCGCCAACGGCTTGAGGTGGGTCGTAGTCACCACCATCACATCCGCGCCCGCCGCCTCACCTGCGCGAATGCCCACCGACGCATCCTCAAACACCAGACACTCCTGCACCGAAACGCCCAAACGCTGGGCGCCCAGCACATAACAGGCCGGATTCGGCTTACCGATGGCGACATCTTCTGCCGTCACCATCACCGTCGGCGGCGCAATGCCCGCCGCTTGCAGCCGGCGCATTGCCAGTTCCCTGGGCGCCGACGTCACCAACGCCCACTGATCGGCAGGCAGGCTGTCGAGAAACGCCGCAGCACCGGAAATCGCAACCACGCCATGCACATCGTTGATTTCAGCTTCGGTGATCCATTGCGCTTCAGCGTGCGGGTCGACGCCGGGTAACCCCTGGCGCGTGATGGTATCGATGGCGCGGGCGCCATGGATGGTGGTTAAAAACGCCGCCACATCCAGACCGTGACGTTCGGCCCAGCGGCTCCACACACGCTCGGCGGCGGCGATGGAGTTGAGCAGGGTACCGTCCATATCAAACAGGAAAGCACGGTAAGAACGGGCAAATACAGCTGAAGCACGGATGGACACTGGGGGCTTCCTCGTGGGCGGTAACGCATGATCGACCGCTGCAATCTACGGGGCTACCCGATGGCTGTAAACGCCACCACGCCTGAGCCAGGGGTTTCATTACGAACTTGTCATCATTCTGTTGGCGGGCTGTTAGGGGCGGCTGTTTACCGTGAACTTACTGCCAGAGCCTGGCAGCCACCCTTCGGAGTAAGAACGTGATGAAACTGTTGATCCTCGGCGTCGCCACACTGCTTGCCACCGGCTCCGTATTCGCCGCCGACAACACCGGCGTAATCCATGACGCGACTGGCGCCTATGTACATCTGGACGTCGCCAAAGTGCTGTCGAGCAGCGACACTGGCAACCAATGCGGCATTGTCCCGGCGCAATTGCGCTATCTTGACCACCAAGGTCGCGAACATGTGCTGGACTATCAGGTCCAGGCTATCGGATGCCCCAATGACAATTGATCGGATTACACTGGCGCGACGTACCGAATCCGAGCCTTTTCCATGAATATCCTTGTTGTAGAAGACGAACCCAAGGCCGGCAATTACCTGCTCAATGGCCTTCAGGAACTGGGCTATTCCGTCAGCCTTGCCCGCGATGGCGTGGACGGCCTGCACCAAGCGCTGGAAACGCCGTTCGATGTGATCGTCTTGGATGTGATGATGCCGAAAATGGACGGCTGGGAAGTACTGCGTCGCCTGCGCAAAGAAGCCGACACACCAGTGCTTTTTCTTACCGCCCGTGACGATATCGCCGACCGCATCAAGGGCCTGGAGCTGGGTGCGGACGATTACCTGATCAAACCCTTTTCCTTCGCCGAACTGGTAGCCCGCCTACGCACCCTGACCCGTCGCGGCCCAACCCGTGAAGAAGACCAACTGCACATCGCCGACTTGCACATTGAAGTGCTCAAACGACGCGTCACCCGCGCCGGCACACGCATTACCCTGACCAACAAGGAATTTGCCCTGCTGCACCTGTTTGCCACGCACCAGGGCCAGGTATTGTCACGCTCGCTGATCGCGTCGCGGGTATGGGACATGAACTTCGACAGCGACACCAATGTGGTGGATGTAGCCGTGCGCCGCTTGCGCCTGAAGATCGACGACCCGTTCCAGCTCAAGCTGATCCATAGCGTGCGCGGCATCGGCTACCGCTTCGACACCCAGCCATGACGCCTCGCCGACATTATTCGCTGACCCTGCGACTGGCGCTGGTGTTCGCCCTGCTCGCCTTTGCTCTGCTGGCCACCCTCGGCGTGGCGCTGTACCGGGAACTGGAGCGCGAGCTGATCCGCCGCGACGACGCCGCGTTGATCTCGCGGGTCGATCAACTGCGCAACCTGCTCAACGACAGCAACACCCTGGAGCTGATCAGGAACAAACCGGAATTGTTCCAGAACATGCTGGGCAACCGCGAGTCGGTGCTGAGTATTGCAGCTCCCGGGCAACAGCCATTGCTGCTGGTGAATCCCGGAAATATCGACTTACCGGCGGTTACACCGGTGCCCAAAGGCCATGTCCTTGAGCTTGCCGACGTGCAGCATCTGCCCGGTATCAACGGCGTCCCCTTGGCCACCCTTGCTGCTTCGATCGATTCCGGCGACTTGGGTAGCCTGCAAGTCACCAGCGGGCGCTTGATGACCGAACGTACCGCCGTGCTCGCTAGCTATCGACTGAGCGTGTACATCCTGGCAGGTATAGCCGCGCTGGTTCTGGCGCTTGCCGGCTATCTGCTGGTGTATCGCGGCCTGCTGCCGTTGCGACGGTTGGTGCGACATGCTCAGGGAATCGGCGTCGGCAACCTGGCCGAACGTCTCGACAGCCGGGGCGCACCGAAAGAACTGCTGCCGATGATTAATGCCTTCAACACCATGCTCGAACGCCTGGCCAAGGGTTTTGCGCAATTGAGCCAGGTGTCGACCGACATGGCCCATGAACTACGCACGCCTATCAACAACTTGTTGGGGGAAACCCAGGTTGCCCTGCATCAACAGCGCAGCGTCGATAGCTACCAGCAACTTTTGGCTTCGAATGTCGAAGAACTCGAACGGCTGGCGCGCATGCTCGACAATATGCTGTTCCTCGCACGCACTGACCCGGCCAGCGCCCTGCGCCAACGCCAGGCACTCAGCGCCGCAGATGAAGTGGAACGCATCGCGGAGTACTTCGAGGGGCTGGCAAGTGATCGGGGGATGCGCATTCTCACCGCTGGCCAAGGGGAAATCTGGGCCGAGCCCATGCTACTGCGGCGCGCCCTGGCGAACCTGTGCGCTAATGCGATCAAGTACGGCGCCGCACATTCAGAGCTGCGTATCGAGGCGATGCCCGCGGTTGAGGGCCTCATCCTGCGGGTGAGCAATCAGGGGGAGACGATTGCGGCCGAACACCTGCCGCGTCTGTTCGAGCGTTTTTATCGAGTGGATGAGTCGCGGGAACGTTCGGCTCACTCCAACGGGTTGGGCCTGTCGATCGTGGCGACCATCATGCAGTTGCACAATGGCCGCTACAGCGTCAGCAGCCAGAACGGTGTCACCTGTTTCGAGCTGTTGTTCCCCGGGCGTGAAGCGGACTGATCAGTTGAACGCCCCATTGAGTACTTCGTAGATGATGCCCGAAGCAATGGCCACCAGGATCAAGTCAGTGCCCGCCTGCTGCCATTCGTAGCCATCGTAATGTGGCAACTGACCCAGCAAACGGCCATCGAGTTTTTTCGCGATACCCGGCGGCAGCGGTTTGCCGCGTGCCAGGTTCTTCTGGATCCCCGGCGGCAAGGCCGGGCCGGGGCTCCAATAGTTCCGATAACCGCCCAGCACATTCAATACGCCGCTGCGATCCACGTTGGGCCCATGACTGCCCGAGGCACCTTTGCCTTTGGGTTTGTCGTAGTTCTGACCGCCAGGGTTATTGCCTTTGCCGTTACCGCCGCCCTTGCCATTCCCATGGCCGTTGCCAGGATCGGCCAACGCCAGAGCACTCCCGGCAGACAACGCAAGCATTAGCGCAACAGACGCATATTTCGAGCACTTGATCATGGCGATTTTCCAGGGCAGAAACGTCCTTCAACTGTAGTTGAAATTACACCGCGACGCATTGAAAGCAGCGCCCGATCAACTTACCTGACCGCCCGCCTCCACCACATCCACCGAGGTCTGCCAGGCTGCCGTCACCGCGACGCGCAGTCCTTCGATCAGGGTCGTCAACGCCATGGACGGCTCGCTGCCCCCTGGCAAGCGCGGCACATGAATAAAGCCGCTGCGCACACCGGAGCCGGCGAGCGCATGCTGCAGGCGATAGAACACCTGGTTGCACACGAACGTACCCGCTGTATGGGACACCGAAGCGGCTACCCCAGCCTCGCGCACCGCCCGCACCATCGCCTTGATCGGCAGCGTGGTGAAGTACGCCGCCGGGCCATCCGTTACAACCGCCGTGTCGATCGGCTGCGCCCCGAGGTTATCGGCGATACGCGCATCGTTGAGATTGATCGCCACCCTTTCGATGGAAATATCGCTACGCCCAGGCCCCAGCCCCGTGGCGATAACCATCGCCGGGCGCAGTTCGTTGATCATTTGCAGCAGGCATTCCGGGGCCGTGGCAAAGGCACAGGGCAGCCGCCGCGCAACGATCCGCACGTCGTCGCGCAGTTGCAGGCCATCCAACTGGCGCACGGCTTCCCAGGACGGGTTCACCGGGTCTTGATCGAAGGGCTCAAACCCCGTTAGCAACACAGTGTGCATAGTGGCCTCACATCAACAGGTAAAGCAGGACGATATTGACTACCAGCATCATCAGGGCGGTCGGCAATTGCGCTTTGATCACCGCGTTCTTGTCCGGCAGTTCCAGCAAGGCCGCCGGGACGATATTGAAGTTGGCGGCCATCGGGGTCATCAGCGTACCGCAGTAGCCGGAGAACATACCGATGGCAGCCATGACCGCTGGGTTGCCGCCGTAGATCCCCACCAGCACCGGCACACCGACGCCGCCGGTCATCACCGGGAACGCCGCGAAACCGTTGCCCATGATCACTGTGAACAACGCCATCCCCAGCACATAGACCATCACCGCCACCAACTTGAAATCCAGGTTGATGTAGGTAGTGGTGACATGGGCGACCGCCGTGCCCACCCCAGCCTCGTTAAACAACAGGCCGAGCATGGCCAGCATCTGCGGCAAGACCATGGCCCAGCCCAGGGCTTCGGTCAGGCGACGCGACTCCCGCAAGGCTTGCACCGGAGTATCGCGGGTTAGCCAACAGGCCAGGCCGAGGGCGATCAGACAGCCGATACCGAGGGACACAAAGGTAGTGTTTTTCGGGTCCAGCAACGGCACGCCGCCGATTTCGGTGTGCTTGAGCAAGACCGAACCGATCACCGTGGTCAGGGGAATAGCCAACGCGGGAATAAACAACTTATGCCCCAGTCGACCAGCGCTGGCGCGGGTGGCCTTGTCATGCAGTTCAGCATGGGAGCCACGCCCCACACCGCCGAAACCGGCGATCAATGCCATTACCACTACGCCGGCGCCGATCACCACCGAGGGCAGACGCTCACCCACCAGAAACGGAATCGCGAACAGTAGCCAAAAGAGCGCGCTGGACCAACGCTTGGGGTGGCTGCGATCCAGCACAATCATGCCTGCCGTAATCAACAGCAGCACCCCGGCCAGCCAGTACAGGTATTGAATCGAAATAATCATTGCGCCGCCTCCACAGCCTTCACGCTGGGCGTCAGCTCGCGGGTGAGCCGTCGGTCGAAGCGGTGCAGCCGGATCCCATGCACGATAAATGCACAGATCGCCGTGGGAATGCCCCATACCGCAATGTGCAGCGGCTCCACATCAATCCCCGAGCCCAGCAGGAACGTGTGCATCAGCGCGATGGCGCCGAACGCCACGAAGATGTCTTCACCGAAGAACAGCCCAACGTTGTCCGTGGCCGCACACATGGCCAGGACTTTGTGGCGCACTTTGTCCGGCAGTTTGCCGTAGCGCTTTTCCGCCGCGCCTTCGGCCATCGGCGCCAGCAGCGGCCGCACCATCTGCGGATGCCCGCCCAGGCTGGTCAAGCCCATGGCCGCAGTGGATTCGCGTACAAACAGATAGATGATCAACAAGCGCCCGACCGTGGCGCGCTGGAAGCGTGCGATCCAGTTCTGCGCATGCAGACGCAACCCATGACGCTCCAGCAGTCCGATGACCGCCAACGGTAACAATAGAATCAGCTGTAGGGCACGGGTCTGAAGGAAGCCATCCCCCATGGAGGCGAGGATTTTTTCCAGGGGAAAATGAGCAGCAAGCCCGGTGGCGATCGCAGCACCTGTGACCACCAGCAGCGGATTGAAGCGCAAGATAAAGCCAACCACGATGACAAGTACGCCGATCAACGGCCATAGATTCACAACAGTTTGCATGACGGGGAGGTCCTTTAAATGCGCGCTGCGGCGCCATTACAGCAGGATGTGAACAAAGGGTTCACAGCAAGAGATGGCGTGCAGTCGGCTCGGTTTTTTATTGTTGACCCGGAAGGTCGAGCGTCAGTGGCGGCAACTTTGCTGCCTGGAGGCGGGAGGTGTCCAACAAGAAAAATTGTTGCTGCGATCCAATAAATTTTGTGGGTATCGGAGGGGATGGGGGCGCGTCGTCGGCGACGCCCCCTACGCAAGGCTCAGCTCACGCCGTTGGGGCCATCGAGCACGTACCTGACCTTCTTGGCCAACACATTGGGCAAGCACGGTTTGGAGATCACCTCGAACTCCGCGCCGCCCAGGTCGGTGCGTTCAATGGCGTTTTCCGCGTAGCCAGTGGTCAGCAGGATTTTCATGTCGGGGTACAACTGGCAGACCTCCCGCGCCAGCATCACGCCATTCATGCCGCCGGGCATGATCACGTCGGAGAACAGCAAGTCGTAATGTTCTTCCCTGGCCAGCACGTCCAATGCCTCGGCAGCGCCGTAGGCGATGGTGGTGTGATAGCCGTAGTCCTCCAGCACCATGCGCGCCAGCTCGGCCACATCAGGGCGGTCCTCGACGATCAGGATACGTTCCGAACCGCTGCGGGCTTCCGATACCTTGGGCTCTTCATGGGCCGAGATGCCGGCCTCATCCGCTGGAAAATACAAGCGCACCGTGGTGCCAAGGCCCTCCTCTGAATAAATCCGCACCGCACCGCCGGATTGCTTGGCAAAACCGTAGACCATCGACAAGCCCAAGCCAGTGCCCTTGCCTTCATCCTTGGTAGTGAAGAACGGGTCCATAACCCGCGTAAGAATACTGTCGGGCATCCCGCAGCCATTGTCCGTCAAGGCCATGCTGACATAGCGTCCCGGCATCAGCCCGTCGTAGGACATGGAGCTGAGTTCGCGCACTTGGATATTGCGGGTCTCGATGGCTAAGGCTGGCTGCTCACGCTCCACCAGGGCATCGCGCGCATTGATCACGATATTGAGGATGGCCAGCTCGGCCTGGGTCGGGTCGATTCGGCAGTTCCACAGGTCGGTTTGCAGGTCGGTGCGAAAATCGATGTTGTCACCCATCACACGCTCAGCGGAGCGTCTGGCCAGCTCGACGAAATGATTGAGGTTGATCACACGCCCCTGCAGCTTTTGCTTGCGGGAAAACGCCAGCAACTGCTGCGTCAGCGTAGACGCTTTCTCCACCGCCCCTTTGGTCATACTCAGGCTGCGAATCACCCGATCTTCGTCCAGCACAGGCTTGCGCACGGCGCGGTCGACCATCTCGACATAGCCGCCGATGACCTGCAGCAGGTTGTTGAAGTCGTGAGCAATACCGCCGGTGAGCTGGCCCAGGGCTTCCATTTTCTGCGCCTGACGCAGCGCGTCCTCGGCATCGCGGCGGCGACTGACGTCCAGCTGCGAGGCGAAGAAGTACATCAACTGATTGGATTCGTTGTATACCGGCGAAATGAACAAGGCGTTCCAGAACGTCGAGCCGTCCTTGCGGTAGTTAAGCAACTCGACCGAGATGTCTTCTTCTTCACTGATAGATTGCTTGATCTGGCCCACCACCTCGGGGTCGGTGTCCGGCCCTTGCAGAAAGCGGCAATTGCGCCCGTAGATTTCGTCGGCGCTGTAACCGGTCATATCCAGGAAAGCCTGGTTGGCAAATATGATCGGGTTATCTTCGCGATTGGGATCGGTGACGATCATGGGCATACGCGTGGTGCCGACGGCAGCAAAGAAAATGTTCTTACCTGCCGATGTGATATCACCGGTTTCAGAGTTATCCACGCGGGTGTGGAGATCTTTTGGTTGATGAGTCACGGGGCTAAATCCTGTCGGCTTGATAGAGGAGAAAACGGACTTCCTGCCTCATAGACAACCGGAGTCAAAAAATAGTTTGGCGCCCCGTGGCTCCTTTGCTACACCAACTCTTCACGATCAGATCACGCCGTCGTGCTGACCATTGAGCCCTTCCCACTGCCGCTCTCGGCCATGACGGCCTGCAAAAGCGCTGCGGTAACGGTCTGCAATGCCGCGCTGATGGTCATAACTTGTGTTTGAGCTGCGGCGACAGCCACGGCCTTGGCCTCTTCACTTTGTTTGCTGGACTGGGCTCTCTGCAACGTCTGCTGCGCCTGCTGAAGCTGCTTTTGCAATTGTTCGATCTGTTTTTTCAACTGTTTGACCTGATCGGACTCCTGCGGGCCGGATGAGGCCTGGTCCGCGCCGTTTGCGGCAGCAGCCCCCTTAGCTTTTGGATCCATACGAATGGTCAAAGGCCCAGTGTTTTCGTCCTTAGTCGTTTCGCTGGTGATAGACGTGGTCTGCGGGACGACTACCGTGCTCGAATTGCCAGCATTGATAAGCATGTCGAATGTCCTATAACGAGAAAGTGCTCACTTTATCGGCTTGTTTACAGGGGACTTTAGTCTCGCTATCCGTCTACATTGCAGTAAATTCGAGACAACAAAAAAGGGCCCACCTTTCGGTGAGCCCTTCTAGACCGCCCAGCAGAGCGGATTTTGTTTGGTAGGCGCGATTGGACTCGAACCAACGACCCCCACCATGTCAAGGTGGTGCTCTAACCAACTGAGCTACGTGCCTGCTGTGAGGCGGCATTCTACGGAATTCCGAAGGTGTGTCAACATCTTTTTCGTAGCTAACCCTATGAATATGCGAATTTTTTATCGAGGGCCACATCACTCGCAGTTTTTGCATGGCTGGCAGCCGATTTTCAACTCAGGTAGGATCGACGCACTCGTAAAAAATATAAAACAGAGGTTCCAGGATGGCGAACACCCCCTACCCCCAGTCGTATTACGCCGCTTCCGCCAACGCCGTTCCCCCTCGCCCAGTGCTGCAAGGCGAGGTCGAAACCGATGTGTGCGTAATCGGCGCCGGCTACACCGGCCTGTCCAGCGCGCTGTTCCTGCTGGAGCACGGCTTTCGCGTGACGGTACTGGAGGCCGCGAAAGTGGGTTTCGGCGCCTCGGGCCGCAATGGTGGACAGATCGTCAACAGCTACAGCCGCGATATTGACGTGATCGAGCGCAGCGTTGGGCCCAAGCAGGCGCAGTTGCTGGGGCAAATGGCGTTCGAAGGTGGCAGGATCATTCGCGAACGAGTGGCCAAGTATCAGATTCAGTGCGACTTGAAAGACGGTGGAGTTTTCGCCGCGCTCAACAGTAAGCACATGGCCCACCTAGAGTCGCAAAAGCGTTTGTGGGAACGCTACGGCCATACACAACTGGAGCTGCTGGACGAGCGCCGTATCCGCGAGGTGGTGGGCTGCGAGAACTACGTAGGGGGTTTGCTGGACATGAGCGGCGGCCATATTCATCCGCTCAACCTGGCATTGGGCGAAGCCGCCGCCGTGGAATCCCTGGGTGGCACGATCTACGAGCAATCGGCGGCGGTGCGCATTGAGCGTGGCGCGAATCCGGTGGTGCATACGGCCGAAGGCAAGGTCAGAGCCAAGTTCATCATAGTCGCGGGCAATGCCTATCTGGGCAACCTGGTGCCGGAGTTGGCGGCGAAATCGATGCCGTGCGGCACCCAAGTCATCACCACTGCGCCGCTGGGCGATGAGCTGGCCAAGTCGCTGCTGCCGCAGGATTACTGCGTCGAAGATTGCAATTACTTGCTCGACTACTATCGCCTGACCAGCGATAAACGCCTGATCTTCGGTGGTGGCGTGGTGTACGGCGCGCGTGATCCAGCCAACATCGAGGCGATCATCCGACCGAAAATGCTCAAGGCCTTCCCACAACTCAAGGACGTGAAGATCGACTACGCCTGGACGGGCAACTTCCTGCTGACGCTGTCGCGCTTGCCGCAAGTCGGGCGCCTGGGCGACAACATCTACTATTCCCAAGGCTGCAGCGGCCATGGCGTGACGTACACGCACTTGGCAGGAAAGGTACTGGCGGAGGCTTTGAGAGGCCAGGCGGAGCGTTTTGACGCATTCGCCGACCTACCGCACTACCCGTTCCCAGGCGGGCAACTGTTGCGTACGCCGTTTGCGGCAATGGGGGCCTGGTATTACGGGCTGCGGGACAAGCTGGGTTTCTGAATAGGTCGTTGGAGCCGGTTCGCCGGCTCCAGCATTCGTTCCAAATCGCACAAACAAAAAACCCCGGTCTTTCGACCAGGGTTTTTGCTATCGGATCAAAACAGCTTTTAGCTTGTTTTGTGCTTCAAGGCGTTCAGTGGGCCTTGACGCAGATATGGCGCAGCGGACGGGACTCGAACCCGCGACCCCCGGCGTGACAGGCCGGTATTCTAACCGACTGAACTACCGCTGCGTATCGCTTGACCGGCAGAGCAACATCTCTACCGTCATTAAACGTCTGACTGATCAACCTTGGCTGTTCAATCTCAGGCCCGATGTATCAGACCTGGAAAATATGGCGCAGCGGACGGGACTCGAACCCGCGACCCCCGGCGTGACAGGCCGGTATTCTAACCGACTGAACTACCGCTGCGCGTCGGTGCAACCTTTAACGTTGCGTCCTGCCCGAAGGCAAAACTCTCAAGAAGTGGTGGGTGATGACGGGATCGAACCGCCGACCCTCTGCTTGTAAGGCAGATGCTCTCCCAGCTGAGCTAATCACCCTTTGCTTCGTTGAGGCCGCGAAATTTACGCAGGTAGCAGACCTAAGTCAATAGCCCGCTTGAAGTTTTTCCGAAAAAGACAAAATTGCTTCAAGACAGCCCTGCGCCCTACTCGCTGTAAATCATCCTCTTGCTCATGCCACCGTCCACGACGAACTCTTGCCCGGTAACAAACCCGGCCTGACGCGACAGCAACCACGCCACCATCGCCGCCACATCCTCCACCGTGCCGACCCGGCCGGCCGGATGCTGAGCATGGTCGGCGTCACTCAACGGCTCGGCGCGCCGCACCGCAGGATCACGCGCATCGATCCAGCCAGGGCTGACGGCATTGACCCGCACTTCCGGCCCCAAGCTGATAGCCAGCGCGTGGGTCAGCGCCAGCAGCCCGCCCTTGCTCGCCGCATAGGCTTCACAGTCCGGCTCCGATTGCCGCGCACGGGTCGAGGCCAGATTGACGATTGCGCCACCGTGGGCACGCAGGTAGGGCGCACAATGCTTGGCCAGCAACATCGGTCCACTGAGGTTAACCGCCAGCACACGATTCCAGTACGCCAGATCCAGGCTTTCCAGCGTAATGTTATGCGGATCGGCAACCGCTGCATTGCACACCAGGGCGTCCAGGCGCCCGAACTGCCCGAGCACTTCGGCAACCCCTTGGGCGACCTGTTTCTCGTCGGCCACGTCCATGCTGATAAACCAGGCGTTATCGCCCAACACCTTGGACACCTTGGCACCGCGCTCACGATCAAGGTCCGTCAGCACAACTTGCCAACCCTCACTGATCAACCACGCCGCGATACCCAGGCCAATGCCCCGCGCCGCGCCGGTCACCAGCGCAACACGGCCGTTACTGGCTACCGCGGCTTCCATGGCCCACTCGATCACAAGACCGCCAGCCCGCGAGCCAGGTCGGCCTGCAGGTCGGCCACGTCTTCCAGGCCGACCGCGATGCGGATCAGGCTGTCACGGATACCGGCCGCTTCCCGCTCCTGCGGTGCCAAGCGTCCGTGGGACGTAGTGCTCGGATGGGTAATGGTGGTTTTGCTGTCACCCAGGTTGGCGGTGATGGAGATCAAACGAGTCGCGTCGATAAAGCGCCAGGCGCCGTCCTTGCCGCCCTTGACCTCAAAACTCACTACAGCGCCGAAACCACGCTGCTGGCGCTGGGCCAACTCGTGCTGCGGATGGCTCTTGAGGCCCGCGTAGTGAACCTTCTCGATGCCGTCCTGCTGCTCCAGCCACTCGGCCAAAGCCTGAGCGTTGGCACAGTGGGCCTTCATGCGCAGGCTGAGGGTCTCCAGGCCCTTGAGGAAGATCCAGGCGTTGAACGGGCTCAGGGTCGGGCCGGCGGTGCGCAAAAAGCCCACCACTTCCTTCATCTGTTCGCCGCGACCAGCCACTACACCGCCCATGCAACGACCCTGGCCGTCGATGAACTTGGTCGCCGAATGCACCACAACGTCCGCACCCAGCTTCAGCGGCTGCTGCAAGGCTGGCGTGCAGAAGCAGTTATCGACCACCAGCATTGCACCTTTGGCATGCGCCACTTCGGCCAGGGCGGCAATGTCCACCAGCTCGGCCAACGGGTTGGACGGCGACTCGACGAACAACAATTTGGTGTTGGCCTTGATGGCCGCGTCCCAGCCGGACAGGTCCGCCAAAGGCACGTAGTCCACTTCGACGCCGAAGCGCTTGAAGTATTTTTCGAACAGGCTGATGGTCGAGCCAAACACGCTACGTGACACCAGCACATGGTCGCCGGCGCTGCACAAGCTCATCACCACCGCCATGATGGCTGCCATGCCGGTCGCGGTGGCTACCGCCTGCTCGGCGCCTTCCAGGGCCGCAATGCGCTCTTCGAATGCGCGTACGGTAGGGTTGGTGTAGCGCGAGTACACATTGCCCGGCACTTCACCGGCAAAGCGCGCAGCGGCATCGCCAGCGGTACGAAACACATAGCTGGAGGTGAAGAACATCGGATCGCCGTGCTCACCTTCCGGCGTGCGATGCTGGCCGGCGCGCACAGCCAGGGTATCGAAAGCTACGCCATTGAGGTCGCTGTCCAGCCGACCGGCATCCCATTCCTGACTCATGCTGCCACTCCTTACTCAATACGGTATTTAAGATACAAAACCGGCCCCTCAGGGCCGGTGTCTACTCAGTTGTTGTACAGATCGATGATCGCACTGACCGCCTGGGTCTTGATCTTCGACGAGTCGTTACGCGCCTGCTCGATCTTGTCCAGGTACGCCTCGTCGACGTCCCCGGTCACGTACTTGCCGTCGAACACGGCGCAGTCGAACTGGTCGATCTTGATCTTGCCGCCACCGACCGCTTCGATCAGGTCCGGTAGGTCCTGATAGATCAGCCAATCGGCGCCGATCAGATCAGCCACGTCCTGGGTCGTGCGGTTATGGGCGATCAGCTCATGGGCGCTCGGCATGTCGATACCGTACACGTTCGGGTAGCGCACGGCGGGTGCGGCGGAACAGAAGTACACGTTCTTCGCTCCGGCTTCGCGGGCCATCTGGATGATCTGCTTGCAGGTGGTGCCACGTACGATGGAGTCGTCCACCAGCATCACGTTCTTGCCGCGGAACTCCAGCTCGATGGCGTTGAGCTTCTGACGCACCGACTTCTTGCGTGCCGCCTGACCCGGCATGATGAACGTACGGCCGATGTAGCGGTTCTTGACGAACCCTTCGCGGAACTTGACGCCCAGGTGGTTAGCCAGTTCCAGCGCAGCGGTACGACTGGTGTCCGGAATCGGGATCACCACGTCGATATCGTGCTCGGGACGCTCGCGCAGGATTTTCTCGGCCAGTTTCTCACCCATGCGCAGGCGCGCCTTGTACACCGACACACCGTCGATGATCGAATCCGGACGCGCCAGGTATACGTGTTCGAAGATGCACGGCGTGAGTTTCGGCGCCACGGCGCACTGACGGGTGTGCAGCTTGCCATCTTCGGTGATGTACACCGCTTCACCCGGCGCGAGGTCGCGAATCAGGGTGAAGCCCAACACGTCCAGGGATACGCTTTCCGAGGCGATCATGTACTCGACGCCTTCGTCGGTGTGACGCTGGCCGAACACGATCGGGCGGATGCCATGGGGGTCGCGGAAACCGACGATGCCGTAGCCAGTCACCATGGCCACTACCGCATAGCCACCTACGCAACGGTTATGCACATCGGTGACCGCGGCAAACACGTCCTCTTCGGTGGGTTGCAGCTTGCCGCGCTGAGCCAACTCGTGGGCGAACACGTTGAGCAGCACTTCCGAATCGGAGCTGGTGTTGACGTGGCGCAAGTCAGATTCGTAAATCTCCTTGGCCAGTTGCTCAACGTTGGTGAGGTTACCGTTGTGCGCCAGGGTGATGCCGTAAGGCGAGTTGACGTAAAACGGTTGGGCTTCGGCCGAAGTGGAGCTGCCGGCAGTCGGGTAGCGCACATGGCCAATGCCCATGTGACCGACCAGCCGCTGCATGTGACGCTGATGAAACACGTCACGTACCAGGCCATTATCCTTGCGCAGGAACAACCGGCCGTCGTGGCTGGTCACAATACCGGCAGCATCCTGGCCGCGGTGCTGGAGGACGGTTAGCGCGTCATACAGCGCCTGATTGACGTTCGACTTACCGACGATACCGACGATGCCACACATGCGACGCAACCCCTACTTAATGGATCTTGACTGAGTACCGCTTACTGAGGCGTTTTGGCCGGTAAGAGGTGCTCCTTGAACGGCATATCAGCGGGTACGCTGATGCCGCTGGCCAGCCACTGACTGCTCCACCCCAATATGAGGTTCTTGGACCAATCTGCAACTAATAGAAATTTTGGCACGAGTACCGACTCCTGCCACCATGCATCCTGCTGTACCGGCCCCAGGCTCAACAGCCCGACCGCCACGACCACCAGCAACGCACCACGCGCGGCGCCGAAGGCCATGCCGAGAAATCGATCGGTCCCGGAGAGGCCGGTGACGCGTATCAACTCGCCAATAAGATAATTGACCATTGCCCCCACCAGCAGCGTGGCGATGAACATGATGGCGCAGCCCGCGATGACGCGAGCCGAAGGTGTCTCGATGTAACCGGCCAGGTAAACCGACAGTGAACCACCGAACATCCAGGCTACGACTCCTGCGATGATCCAGGTCAGCAACGACAGGGCTTCTTTGACGAAGCCGCGGCTGAGACTGATCAAAGCGGAGATGGCGACGATTGCGACAATCGCCCAATCAACCCAGGTAAATGGCACGTTTGAGCCTACGGACGGATAAGGCGGCGCATTTTAGCAGAGCGTCAGGCTGTCGGTAAGCGGTGATTGCAGCTGCTTAGCAAATCAATGGTTTGCGACGCCCATGACAAACCAATGTGGGAGGAGGCTTGCCTCCGATAGCGGGCCAGTCATTCGTCGACTGCTACACCGCCATCAGATTCCCCCCTCCCACACTCAGACCGATTGGTCGGCTTGAATCAGCCACGCTCAGGCTGGAAACGGGTCACAAAACCTTTCAGACCCTGTTGACGATCGAGCAAATCGCGCAAACGATCGGCTTCGGCACGCTCGATTAACGGCCCGATAAATACCCGATTCTTGCCGTCAGCACTGCGGATATAGGCGTTGTACCCTTGAGCCCGCAGCTTTTTCTGCAAGGCGTCGGCACCGTCGCGATTGCCCAGGCTGGCCACCTGGATTGACCAGCTGATCGACAGACCATTGGCATCGATACGGCTCTGCCCCACGTCCGGCTTGCCCGGGGCGGCGGGCTGTGGCGCCACCGGCTTGGGTGCCGGCGCGGGCGCCGCAGGCTTGGCAGCTGCGGTCGCTGGCGCAGGTGCCGGAACAGGCTTGACCACCGGCACGCTTGGCTGCACCGGCATCGACGGCGCCTGTTGCGTCGCCAGGTCTTCCTCGCTTGGCACAGGTTCTTCTTCCGGCAAAGCTTGCGGCTCAGGCACCACCACCGGCTCAACCTGTACCTGCGGCACTGCCGGCGCCTGAGGCGCAGCCGGGGCCTCGACCACCACCTGGCGCTGTTCGTCCTGGCGGGAAAACAGCATCGGCAGGAAAATCACGGCCAACGCCACCAGCACCAGCGCGCCGACCATCCGCTGCTTGTAAGCGCTATCCAGTAATGCCATGTGCAGCTTCCTCCGTGGAGCGCCGGGCCAACCACTCAAGCGCCTCGGCAACACAATAAAATGATCCGAACAACAGAATCTCGTCCTCGGGCATTGCCACCGCACACTGCGCCTCAAGGGCTGCGATGACGCTTGTATACGACGTCACCGGTGCACCAAGGTTCTGTAGCGCCGCCGCCAATTCCGCGGCCGGACGACTGCGCGGCGTATCCAACGGTGCTACCGCCCACGCCTGGACGCTGCTCAGTAGAGGCGCAATCACCCCATCAAGATCCTTGTCGGCCAGCAACCCGAAGACCGCAAGACGTCGCCCGATCGGCGGCGTGCGCGCCAAGCGGCGCGCCAGGTATTCGGCGGCGTGGGGGTTATGCCCCACGTCCAGCAGCAGATTCAAGCGCTTGCCTTGCCATTGGACCACACGACGATCCAGGCGCCCGGTCACTCGGGTCGACAACAAGGTCGCAGCAATCTGCTCGGCATTCCACGGCAGATCCATTAGCAGATAGGCTTGCAGCGCCAGCGCAGCGTTTTCCATCGGCAGATTCAACAGCGGCAGGTCACCCAGCGTCACGACCTGTCCACGCGCATCACGCCCCTGCCATTGCCAGTGCCGCTCGCCAATCTCAAGTTTGAATTCACGGCCTCGCAGGAAAAACGGGCAATCCAGCGTGCGCGCTTTGTCCAGCAATGGCTGCGGCGGGTCAAGATCGCCGCACAGCGCAGGCTTGCCCTGGCGGAAGATTCCGGCCTTCTCGAACGCCACGGATTCCCGTGTGTCGCCCAGATAATCGGCGTGATCCACGCCAATACTGGTGACCAGCGCCAGGTCGGCATCCACCACGTTAACCGTGTCCAGGCGCCCGCCCAGGCCCACTTCCAGCACCACCACATCCAGCTGCGCACGCTCGAACAGCCAGAACGCCGCCAGAGTGCCCATTTCGAAGTAAGTCAGGGAAATATCGCCACGCCCGGCATCAAGCGCGGCGAAGGCGTCGCACAGCTGCGCATCGGTGGCTTCGACGCCATTGATCTGCACCCGCTCGTTGTAGCGCAGCAGGTGCGGCGAGCTGTACACGCCCACCTTCAGGCCTTGGGCCTGCAGCAACGCGGCGACAAAGGCACAGGTAGAGCCCTTGCCGTTGGTGCCGGTCACCGTGATTACGCGCGGTGCCGGCCGGCCCAACCCGAGGCGGGCCGCTACCTGTTGCGAGCGCTCCAGGCCCATGTCGATGGCGGAAGGATGCAACTGCTCAAGGTAGGCGAGCCATTCGCCCAGGGTTCGTTGGGTCATAGGTTTGCAGGCACCGGCGGCACCACGATCGGCTCGACCTTGGGCGCAACGTATACCGGCGTAGGCAAGCCCATCATTTGCGCCAGCAGGTTACCCAGGCGCGGACGCAGTTCGCCGCGCGGAATGATCATGTCGATGGCTCCGTGCTCCAGCAGGAACTCGCTGCGCTGGAAACCTTCGGGCAGCTTTTCGCGCACGGTCTGCTCGATCACGCGCGGGCCGGCAAAGCCGATCAGGGCTTTTGGCTCGCCGACGATCACATCACCCAGCATCGCCAGGCTGGCGGAAACGCCGCCGTAGACAGGGTCGGTCAGCACGGAGATAAACGGGATGCCTTCTTCGCGCAGACGCGCCAGCACTGCGGAGGTCTTGGCCATTTGCATCAGGGAGATAAGGGCTTCCTGCATACGCGCACCACCGGAGGCGGCGAAACAGATCATCGGGCAACGGTTTTCCAGCGCATAGTTGGCGGCGCGTACGAAGCGCTCACCAACGATGGCGCCCATGGAACCGCCCATGAAGGAGAATTCGAACGCCGACACGACGACCGGCATGCCCAGCAGCTTACCGCTGACGGAAATCAGCGCGTCTTTCTCGCCGGTCTGCTTTTGTGCGGCGGTCAGACGGTCCTTGTACTTCTTGCCGTCGCGGAACTTGAGGCGGTCGACCGGTTCCAGGTCGGCGCCCAACTCATTACGGCCATCGGCGTCGAGGAAAATGTCGATGCGGGCGCGGGCGCCAATACGCATGTGGTGGTTGCACTTGGGGCAAACGTCCAGGGTCTTTTCCAGCTCGGGGCGGTACAGCACCGCGTCGCAGGATGGGCACTTGTGCCACAGACCTTCAGGAACCGAGCTTTTCTTCACCTCGGAACGCATGATCGAAGGGATCAGTTTGTCTACTAACCAGTTGCTCATGCTTTCTTTCTCCAGTACCGGTGGCTTGAACTCAGCCCCGCGTATGCCCTTGAGCTAAATTCATATGTGGCGATGACACAGACTGGACGGGGTCAGACGTTCGACCTGCCATTTCCAGCCAGTGCCCTCAGCCTTCCAGACAACCTGCCAACGCAAGGTTGCCACTTCGTTTCCGAGCCACCCACAGGCGGCGTCGGGCTGTTTTACACAGTGGTAGTTATGGACGGCGGCAGACTGCCAGCCGTCACATCCCGCCATTGCTGTCGCGCACGGCCTGCATGAACGCGCGAATCTTGCTGTGATCCTTGATGCCTTTGGCCTGCTCCACCCCACCGCTGACATCTACCGCATAGGGCCTGACTTGCTGGATGGCCGCACCGACATTCGCTGGGGTAAGCCCGCCGGCCAGGATGATCGGTTTGCTTAGCCCTTGCGGAATCAGCGACCAATCGAACGCCTCGCCCGTGCCGCCCGGAATACCTTCGACGTAGGTGTCCAGCAATATGCCCCGCGCACCGGCATAGGCGGCGCAGGCACTGGCGATGTCATCGCCGGCCTTGACTCGCAGCGCCTTGATGTAAGGCCGCTGATAGCTTTCACATTCTTCGGGGGTCTCGTCGCCATGGAATTGCAGCATGTCCAGCGCCACGGCATCCAAGGTTTCGTTGAGTTCGCAACGGCTGGCGTTGACGAACAACCCCACGGTGGTCACGAACGGCGGCAAGGCGGCAATGATGGCCCGCGCCTGCAACACATTCACCGACCGCGGGCTTTTGGCATAAAACACCAGGCCGATGGCATCTGCCCCCGCCTCGACGGCTGCCAGCGCGTCTTCTATGCGGGTAATCCCGCAAATCTTGCTGCGAACGGCTGACATGTCGTAGAAACCTCGGGGTTGGACCGCGAAAGTCCCGGATGGTAACAAAAGCTTTTCCGGGCGTCAGCCGCCAAGTTCGCTGAAGCCGGTCAGGAAGTGTGGCCCGATAAAACGCTCCGGCAGCTCGAATTCGTCCCGGTACTCCACTTGCACCAGATACAGCCCGAACGGGTGCGCCGTCACACCCCCGGTTCGCCGGATGCGGCTTTCCAGCACTTCCTTGGCCCATTCCACCGGACGCTCGCCGGCGCCGATGGTCATCAACACGCCAGCGATATTGCGCACCATATGGTGCAGGAACGCACCGGCACGGATATCCAGCACAATCATCTTGCCGTGACGGGTCACACGCAGGTGATGAACTTCCTTGATCGGCGACTTGGCCTGGCACTGGCCGGCACGAAACGCACTGAAGTCATGCACGCCGACCAAATGCTGCGCCGCCTCGGCCATCCGTTCGGCGTCCAGCGGGCGGTGGTTCCAGGTGATCTCTTCATTGAGGTGGGCCGGACGGATCTGATCGTTGTAGATCACGTAACGGTAGCGCCGGGCGATGGCTTTGAAACGCGCGTGAAAATGCGCGGGCATCACTTTGGCCCAGCTGACGCTGACGTCATGGGGCAAATTGATATTAGCGCCCATGACCCATGCCTTCATTGAGCGCTCGGCCTGGGTATCGAAATGCACCACCTGGCCGCAAGCGTGGACGCCGGCATCGGTGCGCCCGGCGCACATCAGCGACACCGCCGAGTCGGCGACTTTGGACAGCGCATTCTCCAGGGTTTCCTGCACCGTCGGCACGCCGGACGCCTGGCGCTGCCAGCCGCGATAGCGCGAACCTTTGTATTCAACGCCCAAGGCGATGCGGTAAAAGCCTGCGGCCGCCATTTCGGCGGCCGCGTTATCTATATTTGCCAAGAACTGAGAGCCTGATGAGTTGCGCAAAGGCGGCCATTATAAGGCCGCACGCCACATACGCCATGTGTTTGGTGGGCTGCAAAGCAAAACGGCGACCCGAAGGCCGCCGCTGCGTCAATGGCCCGTCATCAAGCCAGCCGGCCGAGCATCTCTTTGGCCTCGCCGCGCTGCACCTCGTCGCCCTCGGTGAGCACTTCGGAAAGGATGTCCCGCGCACCATCCGCATCGCCCATGTCGATATAGGCCTGGGCCAGGTCGAGCTTGGTCGCCACTTCATCGGTGCCGGAGAGGAAGTCAAACTCTGGCTCATCATCACCCAGCGCGGCGTCCTGCGCCGTGAAGGACGGGTGCTCAAGGCTCTGGGACAGGCGATCCAACTCAGCGTTGACGTCGTTCAGCTCCGAGGCGAACGCATCCGGCTTGGCCGCTGCCTCGGGTTCGTCCGCCAAGGACAAGTCGAAGTCCTCCGGCAGGTCGAAGTCGTCCAGGGCCGCAGGCGTCAACGTTGGCGGCTCTACGGCCGGCACGTCCTTCATCTCGCTTTCCAGACCCGAAAGGAAATCGTCGTCCGACTGCGCCGACGCTGGCGCGTCCAGCTGCAAGTCGAAATCCGCCAGCTCATCCGGGGCGGCCTGGGCTTGGGTTTGCTCCTTGAGCAGGGATTCGAAGGTCTGCTGATCGTCCTTGAGTTCGGCCGGGGATGCCGACTCCAGCTCGTCCAGGCTCAGATCGAAATCCGTATCGAACGCTTCCGGCTGCTGCGCGGGCTTATCTTCCAGCAACTCCTTGACGTACTGAGCGTCAAGGGCAGCGGCGGCCACCGCGGCGCTGACCCCCGCGGCCAGCACAGCCATCGCCGGGAAGCGCGCCTTGAGCTGCTCGACATGGGCGTGGTTTTCACCGTTGGCCACCAGTTGACGCTCTTGGGTGACGAAGCCGTCTTTGTCGTTTTGCAGGCCGTAGACCTCCATCAGCTTCAGGCGCAGATCGCTGCGCTTGGGCTCATGCTTGATCGCCTGCTCCAGTACATCGGCGGCCTGATTGAGCAGGCCGCGATCAATATGGGACTGAGCCAACGCCAAGGCGTCATTGGCGTTTTGCGGCGCGACCGCCGCGGCCAGGGGCGACAGCACGGACGCAACCGACGGTGCCACCACCGGCGCGCTCACCGCAGCAGGCGCGGGCGCAGCAGCCAGTTTGACGTTCGGTGGTGGCACCTCCAGGCCTTCAAAACTGTCCGGCGGCAGGTCCTGGTCGATATTGGAGGTGAATTCCGGTTCTTCGGCCAGGGCTCGCGCCATGCGCAGGTGCTTTTCTTCTTCGCGGCGAGCATTGCGATGGCGCAATACCAGCAGCAAAAGCAGCAGTGCAATCAAGGCCGCGGCACCGCCGACCACACCCAGGACGATCGGGTTGGTCAGCAGCTCATTGAACTTGCCTTCGGTGGCGGCCGGTGCCGCATCCGTCTTGATCGGTTCAGACACCGGGGCCACTGGGGTCGGTGTAGTCGGTGTGGTCGGTGTGGTCGGTGTGGTCGATGCAGCAGGAGCAGCCGGGGTGGCAGCGGGGTCGGCGGCCAGTTGGGCCGACATCGCCGGCGCTGCGGCGGCAGGGTCCGCTTTTTCAGCCTGGAGGCGAGCCAACTGATCGTTCTTCAGTTGAATCAGCTTTTGCAACTTGTCCAGTTGGCTTTGCAGGTCGGCGGCGCGGCTTTTCAGCTCTTCGTTGTCGCGGCGCGTGGTGTCCAATTGCTCCTGGGTCATCGCCAACTTGTCGCTCAGGGCCTGGCTGTCGCCAGCCTTACCCTTGCCGCCTTTCTTGGCCGCTTCGGCAGAGACCAGGCTCAGGTTGTCCTTGGCATTGGTGGTCGCCGGGGCATTGCCCGTCTGGGTGCGTTTGGTGGCGTCCAGCTGCTGCTTGCCGGCGGCCTGGTTGGCCGCCGTGCGACGGCCCTGACGCCAGGCCTCGTTCTGCGCCCTGACTTCGGCGATCGCCTGGGGTTGCGGCAGTGCAGTGCTTTGGACCGTGTCCGGCAGGCGCAGCACCTGGCCGGTTTTCAGCCGGTTGATATTGCCGTCGACGAACGCGCTCGGATTAAGTGCCTGGATAGCCAGCATAGTCTGTTGGACCGAAGCGCCATTGCGATGCTTTTCGGCAATTTCCCACAGGGTATCGCGGGAGGTGGTGGTGTGCTGGGCGGGCTTGCTCACGGCCGGCGCACTCAGGCGCGGCGCCGGGGCTGCGGTGGTGGCGGCCGGCTGATCGAACTTGGCCGGGTCAAGCAGCACGCTGTAGTCACGCATCAAACGGCCATTGGGCCATTGCACCTGCAACAGGAAACGGATGTAGGAATCGGGCAATGGCTTGCTGGAGGTGACGCGCACCACACTGCGACCATTGGGATTGACCACCGGGGTGAACGTCAGGTCATCGAGAAACGCCTGACGATCGACGCCGGCATCCACAAACGCCTGTGACGACGCCAGGCTCGGCGTGATCTCGGACGCCGTGAGGCCGCCGACATCGAGCAATTCGATTTCCACCGACAAGGGCTGGTTCAGCTTCGACTTGAGGGTCATTTCCCCCAACTGGAGCGCCTGCGCCATACCGGAGGACAGCGCCGAGGCGGCCGCTATTGCTAACACCAGTTTGCGAACTTGAACCATAGCCTCATCCTTTGTTTGAACGCTCCCCGGCCTGCGAGAAGGTTGGTAACCGCTGCCATAAAAGGCATGGCGAGCCGATAGGTCACCGACACGCAATTGTTCCTGCTTGGGGCCAAGCATAGCGCCTGGTTAGAATCAATCTACAAATTGCCGCCAAGTATCTTTTACACAAGGCCTTTTATCAACAACTGCGCCAGCTGCACGGCGTTGAGCGCCGCGCCTTTGCGTACGTTATCTGACGTCAGCCACAGATTTAGTTCCGCCGGGTCATCCACACCGGCACGCACACGCCCGACATAGACCACATCCTGGCCCACCGCATCGCCGACTGCCGTTGGATAATCGCCCTCCTCTACAAGCTCTATCCCAGGCGAGGTATCGAGAATGCGATTCACCGCAGCGAGATCGACCGGCGCCCCCAATTGCAGCGAGACAGTCAGGCTATCGCCAAAAAACACCGGGGCTTGAACGCAGGTTGCGGAAATCTTTAGCAATGGTGAATCCAGCACGGCGCGCAGTTCGTGTACCAGGCGCTTTTCCAGGGCGGTATGACCTTGAGCATCTGGCGTGCCGACTTGCGCCAAGAGGTTAAAGGCCATCTGGCGATCGAAAAACTTTGGCTCCAATGGCCGCGCATTCAGCAATTCGGCGGTTTGCCGGGCCAGTTCACTGACGGCTTCGCGCCCCTGTGCCGACACCGCCAGATTAGCTGTGACGTTAACGCGCTGGATATCCAGCAAGCCACGCAACGGCGCCAGGGCCACCGCCAGGTATGTGGCGGATGGGCTCGGGCTGCTCAGCAGGAACGGTTTGCCCAGTCCATCGAGCAGATGGGCATTGGCCTCAGGCACCACCTGCGGCGCCTGCTCGGCGGGCAACGCGCCCGACAGGTCGATCACCGAGCAACCCGCGGCCGTGGCGCGCGCAGCGAAGCTCATGGTCACGGCCGGGCCGGCGGCGAAAAACGCCAGGTGCGCTTTGCTGAAATCGAACTCGTCTACCTCTCTGACCCGCACGTTCTTGCCACGAAACGGCACCGAGGCCCCGGCGGAGTTGCTGCCCGCCAGCAGATACAAGGTGCCCACCGGAAACGCCAGTTCTTCGAGAATCTGCACCAGGGTTTCACCGACGGTGCCGGTGGCGCCGATCACGGCGACTTCAAAGGTCTGGGTCATGGGGGTTGCCTCGGGCATTGCGGGGGGAGCGGCACTTTACCGGGTGGCTGGGGGCGAGGCAATTGGTGTGGGGGTGTGGTGGAGCGGATGGCGCTATCGGGGGCAAGCCCCCTCCCACCTTTGAGTTGCGAACACATGCCACTGTGGGAGGGGGCTTGCCCCCGATAGCACCCGAACTCCCAACAAAAAACCCGCGCCTGTCACCAGAACGCGGGTTTCTCTTACCGCCTCAGGCGATCAACGCTCCAGCAGAATCCGCAGCATGCGACGCAGCGGTTCGGCCGCGCCCCATAGCAACTGGTCGCCGACGGTGAATGCGCCCAGGTACTGGGTGCCCATGTTCAGCTTGCGTAGACGACCCACCGGTACATTCAGGGTGCCGGTGACCTTGGTCGGGCTCAGCTCCTGCATGCTGATCTCGCGGTTGTTCGGCACCAGCTTGACCCAGGGGTTGTGCTGGCTGATCAGCGATTCGATATCGGCGATCGGCACATCTTTGTTCAGTTTGATGGTCAGCGCCTGGCTGTGGCAGCGCATGGCGCCGATGCGCACGCAGATACCGTCGACTGGGATCGGGCTCTTGAAGCGACCGAGGATCTTGTTGGTCTCGGCCTGGGCCTTCCACTCTTCACGGCTCTGACCGTTGGGCAGCTCCTTGTCGATCCAGGGAATCAGGCTGCCGGCCAACGGCACGCCGAAGTTCTCGGTCGGGTAGGCTTCGCTGCGCATGGCTTCGGCCACACGGCGGTCGATGTCGAGGATCGCGCTGGCCGGATCGGCCAATTGATCGGCGACGGCGGCGTGGGTGGCGCCCATCTGTTTGATCAGCTCGCGCATGTTCTGCGCGCCGGCGCCGGACGCCGCCTGATAGGTCATGGCGCTCATCCACTCGACCAGCCCTGCTTCGAACAGGCCGCCCAGGCCCATCAGCATCAGGCTGACGGTGCAGTTGCCGCCGACGTAGTTCTTGGTGCCGGCGTCCAGTTGCTGGTCGATGACCTTGCGGTTGACCGGGTCCAGGATGATCACGGCATCGTCCTGCATGCGCAGGCTCGACGCGGCGTCGATCCAGTAACCCTGCCAGCCGGCCTCGCGCAACTTGGGGAAGACTTCGCTGGTGTAGTCGCCGCCCTGGCAGGTCAGAATCACGTCGAGGGTCTTCAGCTCGTCAATGCTGTAGGCGTCCTTGAGCGGAGCAATGTCCTTGCCCACGGACGGACCCTGGCCACCCACGTTCGACGTGGTGAAAAACACCGGCTCAATAAGATCGAAATCCTGCTCTTCCAGCATCCGCTGCATGAGCACGGAACCGACCATACCGCGCCAACCGATCAGACCTACACGTTTCATCGCAACTACACCTTGTTAAAAAGTGGGCCGCCTTGCAGCAACAACTGCAAGCGGGCCCGAGAGATTACAGATTCCGCAGCGCGGCGACTACTGCGTCGCCCATTTCTTGCGTACCGACTTTGGTGCAACCCTGCGACCAGATGTCGCCAGTGCGCAAGCCCTGATCCAAGACCAGGCTCACGGCCTTCTCGATGGCATCCGCCGCGTCGCTCAGGTTGAAGGTGTAACGCAGCATCATCGACACCGAAAGGATAGTCGCCAGCGGGTTGGCAATGCCCTGCCCTGCGATGTCCGGCGCCGAGCCGTGGCAAGGTTCATACATGCCCTTATTGTCGGTATCCAAAGACGCCGACGGCAGCATGCCGATGGAACCGGTGAGCATCGAGGCCTGGTCGGACAGGATGTCGCCGAACAGGTTGTCGGTGACGATCACGTCGAACTGCTTGGGCGCGCGCACCAGCTGCATCGCGGCGTTATCGACATACATGTGGCTCAGTTCCACGTCCGGGTAGTCCTTGGCGACTTCTTCGACGATCTCGCGCCACAGTTGGCTGGACGCCAGTACGTTGGCCTTGTCCACCGAGCAGACCTTTTTGCCGCGCACGCGGGCCATGTCGAAACCGACACGGGCGATCCGGCGGATTTCGCTTTCGCTGTAGGGCAAGGTGTCGTATGCCTGACGTTCGCCGTTGTCCAGCACGCGCACGCCGCGTGGGGCGCCGAAATAGATACCGCCGGTCAGCTCACGCACGATCAGGATATCCAGACCCGACACCACCTCCGGCTTGAGGCTCGACGCATCAGCCAGCTGCGGATAAAGGATCGCCGGGCGCAGGTTGCCGAACAGGCCCAGTTGCGCGCGGATCTTCAGCAAACCGCGCTCCGGACGGATGTCGCGTTCGATCTTGTCCCATTTCGGTCCGCCCACGGCGCCCAGCAGCACGGCATCGGCGGCGCGAGCACGTTCCAGGGTTTCATCGGCCAGCGGCACGCCATGCTTGTCGATGGCGGCGCCGCCGATCACGTCGTGGCTCAATTCGAAGCCCAGGCTGTACTTGGTGTTGGCCAGCTCCAGAACTTTGACCGCTTCGGCCATGATTTCCGGACCAATACCGTCGCCAGGGAGAATCAGAATCTGCTTGCTCATGCTTGCCTCATTTCATCGGGCGACCCATCCGCGGGACAGGTCGGAAAAATTAATCAGCGCTCGGCCCACACTACCAGCACGTCGGTACTGAAGGTGCCGTCGGCTTGAATCTCGTAGTAATCGCGCACTTCCTGGCCCATCGCTTGCTGCAGCTCAAGAATCGCGGTGCGCAAGGCTTGTGGCGTGCGCATGCGCTCGACCCAAGAGGTGTATTCCAGACGCAGCCGTTGGCGGCTGCTGTTGCGTACGTGCAAACCCGCTTCGCTGAGCTGACGCATCCATTCAGCGGCAGAATAATCGCGTACGTGGCTGGTGTCGCGCAGCACTTCGACGGTTTGCAGGTAAGTGTCCAGCAGCGGGCTGCCGGGTGACAGCACATCGACAAAGGCCACCACGCCCCCTGGTTTAAGCACCCGGCGTACTTCGCGCAGGGCCAGGCCGAGGTCACTCCAGTGGTGGGCCGAATAGCGACTGAACACAAAATCGAACTCGCCATCAGCGAACGGCAAGCGCTCGGCGGCACCGTTTACGGTGCTTATATTGGTGAGACCGCGCTCCTGCGCGGCGGCGGCCACTACGTCGAGCATCTGCTGGGACAGGTCGTAGGCCACGACTTCCTTGACCAATGGAGCCACATGGAAACTCACATGACCGGCACCGCAGCCCAGGTCCAGCAGCCGTGCGTGGCCCTGCCCGGCAAGCTCGGCCTGGAGCAGCGCGAATTCGGTGCCTTGGGCGTGCACGGCACTGCTCAGGTAGGCCGAGGCCTGTTCGCCGAATTGTTTTTGCACGACTTGGGTGTGGGCGGTGGCGGTCATGGTGGCATCCTTCAAGGGTTGTGTTGCTGGTACCGGCCCTATCGGGGGCAAGCCCCCTCCCACATTTGAATGTATTCACAACTCAAAAGGTGGGAGGGGGCTTGCCCTCGATGAAGCCGGCCCTGCCTACATCAATTTACGCGTCACGAAACAACCAAGGCTGGCTGGCTCGGTGCTTGGCTTCAAACGCCGCAATCGCATCACCGTCCTGCAAGGTCAGGCCGATATCGTCCAGCCCATTGAGCAGGCAGTGCTTACGGAAGGCATCCACTTCAAAGTGATACACCTTGCCGTCCGGACGGGTCACGGTCTGCGCGGCCAGGTCCACCGTCAATTGGTAGCCCACAGTGGCTTCCACTTGCTGGAACAGCTCGTCCACTTCGGCGTCGCTCAAGATGATCGGCAACAGGCCGTTCTTGAAGCTGTTGTTGAAGAAAATGTCGGCAAAGCTCGGCGCGATGATGCTGCGAAAGCCATATTCTTCCAGGGCCCACGGCGCGTGCTCACGGCTGGAACCGCAGCCGAAGTTTTCCCGGGCCAGCAATACACTGGCGCCCTGGTAACGCTCGGCGTTGAGGACGAAATCCTTGTTCAGCGGGCGCTTGGAGTTGTCCTGATAGGCATAGCCCACGTCCAGATAGCGCCACTCGTCGAACAGGTTGGGGCCGAAGCCGGTGCGCTTGATCGATTTCAAGAACTGCTTGGGGATGATCTGGTCGGTGTCCACGTTGGCACGGTCCAACGGCGCGACAAGACCTGTGTGTTGGGTAAAAGCTCGCATCGGGTATTCCTCAGATCAATTCGCGAACGTCGATGAAACGACCGTTGACGGCAGCAGCAGCGGCCATGGCCGGGCTGACCAGGTGGGTACGGCCACCGGCGCCCTGACGCCCTTCGAAGTTACGGTTGGAGGTCGACGCGCAATGCTCGCCCGACTCCAAACGGTCCGGGTTCATCGCCAGGCACATGGAGCAGCCCGGCTCGCGCCATTCAAAACCGGCCTCAAGGAAGATCTTGTCCAGGCCCTCGGCCTCGGCTTGCGCTTTGACCAGGCCCGAGCCCGGCACCACGATGGCTTGCTTGATGGTCGAGGCGACTTTGCGGCCCTTGGCGATCACCGCCGCGGCGCGCAGGTCTTCGATCCGCGAGTTGGTGCAGGAGCCGATGAACACGCGGTCCAGCTGGATATCGGTGATCGCCTGGTTGGCGGTCAACCCCATGTACTTCAAGGCACGCTCGATGGAGCCGCGCTTGACCAGGTCGGTTTCCTTGGCTGGGTCCGGCACATTCTGATCCACCGCCAAGACCATTTCCGGCGAAGTGCCCCAACTGACCTGCGGCTTGATCTGGGTTGCATCCAGCTCGACCACGGTGTCGAACACCGCATCGGCGTCGGACACCAGGTCTTTCCAGGCTTCGACCGCCGCGGCCCAGTCGGCGCCTTGCGGGGCGAACGGCCGGCCTTTGACGTACTCGATGGTTTTTTCGTCCGCCGCCACCATGCCCACGCGGGCACCGGCTTCGATGGACATGTTGCAAATGGTCATGCGGCCTTCGATGGACAGATCGCGAATGGCGCTGCCGGCGAACTCGATGGCATGGCCGTTGCCGCCGGCGGTGCCGATCTTGCCGATCACAGCCAACACGATGTCCTTGGCGGTCACGCCAAAAGGCAATTGGCCTTCGACGCGCACCAGCATGTTCTTCATTTTCTTGGCGACCAGGCACTGGGTGGCGAACACATGTTCCACCTCGGAAGTGCCGATGCCATGGGCCAGCGCGCCGAACGCACCATGAGTGGAGGTGTGGGAGTCGCCGCACACCACGGTCATGCCCGGCAGCGTGGCGCCCTGCTCCGGGCCGATGACGTGCACGATGCCTTGACGCACGTCATTCATCTTGAACTCGGTGATGCCATATTCGTCGCAATAGTCGTCGAGGGTTTGCACCTGCAGGCGCGACACCTGGTCGGCGATGGCGTCGATGCCGCCCTTGCGCTCGGGAGTGGTCGGTACGTTGTGGTCCGGGGTGGCGATGATGGAATCGACGCGCCAAGGCTTGCGCCCGGCCAGCCGCAGGCCTTCGAACGCTTGGGGCGAGGTCACTTCATGGATGATGTGACGGTCGATATAGATCAGCGACGAACCGTCGTCGCGCCGTTTCACTTCATGGGAATCCCAAAGCTTGTCGTAAAGCGTTTTGCCGGCCATCAGTCGGTCCTCATCAGCGGTCTTTCTATGCCCCGGGTTTTGAGACGTATCAATAACCCTTTGGCTTGTGAGGCTGATGGTATGGCGCTACATTAAATAACTCAAATTCATATTTTTTATGCTTTGGATTACCAACTGGAATACAACAATGGACCTGGCCAACCTCAATGCCTTTATTGCCATCGCCGAGACTGGCAGCTTTTCCGGGGCCGGCGAGCGCCTGCACCTGACCCAGCCCGCCATCAGCAAGCGCATTGCTGGCCTGGAGCAACAGCTCAACGTGCGGCTGTTCGACCGGCTGGGCCGCGAGGTTGGCCTGACCGAAGCCGGGCGTGCCCTGCTGCCGCGCGCGTATCAGATTCTGAATGTGCTGGACGACACGCGCCGCGCCCTCACCAATCTCACCGGCGAAGTCAGCGGGCGCCTGACCCTTGCCACCAGCCACCATATCGGCCTGCATCGCCTGCCGCCGGTACTGCGCACATTTACCCGGCAGTACCCTAACGTGGCCCTGGATATTCAGTTTCTGGATTCGGAAGTGGCCTACGAAGAAATCCTCCATGGCCGTGCCGAAGTGGCGGTGATCACCCTGGCGCCCGACCCTCATCATCTAGTGCGCGCCACCTCCGTTTGGGACGACCCGCTGGATTTCGTGGTAGCGCCGGAACACAGCCTGGCCGGCGATAGCCCTGTCAGCCTGGCCGACATTGCCGGCCACCCGGCGGTATTCCCTGGCGGTAACACCTTTACCCACCATATTGTCAGCCGTTTGTTCGAGGCTCAGGGGCTCACGCCGAATATCGCGATGAGTACCAACTACCTGGAAACTATCAAGATGATGGTGTCCATCGGCCTGGCCTGGAGCGTGCTGCCGCGTACCATGCTGGACGATCAGGTGGCCAGTGTCGCTTTGCCAGGCATACAGCTCAGTCGGCAGCTAGGCTATATCGTGCACACCGAAAGGACGCTGTCGAACGCTGCGCGGGCCTTTATGAGCTTGCTGGATGCACAGGTCGATCTCCCGGGGATATCGGCATGACCTACTGCGTCCCGGTTTATTGAGCAGGACCGCGTTGTTTGCCCATTGAGTGAGCCAAGGCCCTTTGATAATGCGCACCCCCGTCGATTCCATGCCACCGCTGCCCCGCATCTACGCCCTCGACCCGCGTGAGGCGGAGCAAAGCTGGGAGAGCGCCCCGCAGTTGCTGGCGGCGCTCAATGCCGCGCGCCTGGGCGCATGGTGCTGGGAAATCGACAGCGGGCGCATCAGTTGGTCACGGGGCACCCAGGCGCTGTTCGGCTTCGACCCGCGCCAGCCACTGCCCAAGGACTTGGAATACCTGGAACTGCTGGACCCCGCCGATCGCTCCCGGGTGGTGCGCGCCTTCCACGCAGTCTTGGCCGGCGAGCCGTTCGAGCAAGCCATGCACCACCGCATCCAGTGGCCAGACGGCAGCTTTCATTGGCTGGAGATCAACGGCAGTGTGGTGCCGGATAACACCGGACGGGGCCGCATGATCGGGGTGATCCGCGAAATCACCGAACAGCGCGAGCGGGAGCGCGCCCTCAGCCATTCTGAAAAGCGCTTCGCCACGCTGTTCCACCTGTGCCCGAACATGGTGCTGCTGACCCGCCAGGCCGACGGCTTGATCAGCGAGGCCAACCAGTATTTTGAAATGCTGTTCGGCTGGCCTCTGGCCGATGCGATTGGCCGCACCACCCTGGAGCTGGGCCTATGGCGCCATCCCGAACAACGCGCGCAGCTGGTCAAAGCCACCCAGCGTAAGGGTGAACCGATCACCATGGAAGTGCAGTTCTGCGCCAGTAACGGCCAGATCCACGACGGCACGCTCAGCGCCCAAAAGGTCGAACTGGACGGTGAGGCCTACCTGATCAGCACGTTCCTCGACACCACCGAACGCAAAATGGCCGAGGACGCCCTCAAGGACAGCCAAGAGCGTCTCGACCTGGCCCTTGATTCCGCGCAATTGGGCACCTGGGACTGGCACATCCCCAGCGGCATGCTCTACGGCTCGGCCCGCGCCGCCCAACTGCATGGCCTGCCGCCGGAGCCGTTCCACGAGTCCTTCGATGCGTTTTTCGAAGGCATGCCCGATGAAGAGCGCGAAAATATGCGCCATGCCTACCGCACCCTGCGCGAAGGCCCGGCCGGCAACTATCAGCTGACCTACCGCGTGCCGATGGAAGACGGCTCCTCACGCTATTTGGAAAGCCGCGCCCGCCTGTACCGCGACGCCCAGGGCGCGCCGTTGCGCATGGCCGGCACCTTGCTGGATATCACCGATCAGGTCGAACGGGAACAGCGCCTGAGCGCCTCCGAAGAGAAATTCGCCAGTCTGTTCCAGGCCAGCCCCGACCCAATCTGCGTCACCGGCCTGGATAGCGGCGCGTTCATCGAGATCAACCCGGCGTTTACCCAGACCTTCGGCTGGAGCGTCGCCGAGGTCATCGGCAGAAGCGCCGATGAAATCGGCCTATGGAACGATTCGAGCCAGCGCCTTGAGCGCATCGAGCGAGTAATCCGCGAGCAAGCGCTGAACAATGTGGCGGTGGTGGCCCATCACAAAGACGGCCGCGCGCTGACCTGCGTGATTTCCAGCCGCCTGATCAAAGTGGGGGAGCAACCGTGCATCGTCACGACCTTGCGCGATATCACCCAGCAACAACGTTCGGAGGCGGCGTTGAAGGCCAGCGAAGAAAAGTTCGCCAAGGCGTTCCATTCCAGCCCGGACGCTATCTCGATCACCGAACGCGACACCGGCCGGTATCTAGAAGTCAACGATGGTTTCTGCCGCTTGACCGGCTACCGTGCTGAAGAGGCCATCGGTCTGACCCTCTATCAGATCGGCATCTGGGCCGACGACAAACAACGCTCGGCGCTGCTGGCCGAGCTGCAGATCAAGGGTCGCATCCATCATCTGGAGATGCTCTGGCACAACAAACGCGGCGAATTACTGGCAGTGGAAGTCTCGGTGGAGCCCATTACGCTGAATGAAACCCCGTGCCTGCTGCTGACGGCGCGGGATGTGAGCCTGCTGAAAAACGCCCAGGCGCAGATCCGCCACCTGGCCTATCACGACCCACTGACCAACCTGCCCAACCGCGCGCTGCTGATGGATCGTCTGAGCCAGCAGATTGCATTGCTCAAGCGCCACAACCTGCGCGGAGCGCTGTTGTTTCTGGACCTGGACCATTTCAAGCACATCAACGATTCCCTCGGCCACCCGGTGGGCGACACCGTGTTGAAAATCGTCACCGCGCGGCTTGAAGCCAGCGTGCGCATGGAAGACACCGTAGCGCGCCTGGGCGGCGATGAGTTCGTGGTGTTGCTTAGCGGTCTGGAAGGCTCACGCAACGAAGTCAGCCATCAGGTTCAGAACCTGGCCAATACCCTGCGTGAGTTGCTCTCGGAGCCAATGTTTTTGGACGGTCACCGCCTGCAAGTCACTCCCAGCATCGGCGTGGCGCTGATCCCCGACCACGGTTCGACCCCGGCCGACCTGCTCAAGCGCGCCGACATCGCGCTGTACCGCGCCAAGGACTCGGGGCGCAACACCACGCAAATGTTCCACAACAGCATGCAGAAGACCGCCAGCGAACGGCTGCGCATGGAAACCGACCTGCGCCTGGCCCTTTCCCGCGGCGAGTTCAGCGTGCATTACCAGCCGCAAGTGGACGCGCGCGGCAACCGTATCGTCGGCGCCGAAGCTTTGGTGCGCTGGCAGCACCCGCAATTGGGCGCGCAGTCGCCGGCGGAATTTATCAAGGTATTGGAAGACAGTGGCTTGATCCTTGAAGTCGGCACCTGGATTCTCGACGAGGCCTGCGCGGCGTTCGGGCAATTGCTTCAGGAGGGCAAGATCGACCCGTTGGACTTCAGCCTGTGCGTGAACATCAGCCCGCGGCAGTTCCGCCAGAGCGATTTTGTCGAGCGGGTGGAGCGCAGTCTGCAGCAGCACTCCTTGCCCTGCAGCCTGCTGAAACTGGAAATCACCGAAGGCATCGTGATCCAGAACCTCGACGACACCATCAGCAAGATGCGCCGCCTGAAAAAACTCGGCGTGAGCTTTGCGATGGATGACTTCGGCACCGGCTATTCATCCCTCACTTACCTCAAGCGCTTGCCGGTGGACGCGCTGAAAATCGACCAATCGTTTGTCCGCGATGCCACCCACGATCCCAACGATGCCGAAATCATCCGCGCCATTGTGGCCATGGCGCGCAGTTTGAATCTGGAGGTGATTGCCGAGGGAGTGGAAACCCCTGAACAACTGGCATTCCTGCAGATGCTGGGCTGCCATTTGTACCAGGGGTATTTACACAGTCGTCCGCTGCCGATCGAAGGCTTCAGACGGCTGCTGGTATAGCCGACACCCGCCCTTCAGCGCAGGTAAGCGACCCCTAGACCAAGGCTACTGCAACGCCCCGTCTCGGTGTCGAACCCTGTCGCCCCCACAACTCTTCACGTCCGTTGATAACCGCCACCGAATGCCCGGCTCGATTACACATGCCTATTTGTCCACGGGCGAGCTCACGCACGGAGACTCTTTTCATGTGCTTTTTCAATCCAAGCCGTTCAAACCCCTCACCTGCCATGGTTTCATCCTCACCGTTGTTCAAGCTGTGGATCGCTGCACGGTAACTCCTGCCCGCCGTGCCGTCGTTATTGTCCCGTTGAGCACGCTTGGCGCTCACCGCAAACAGAAACTGCGCATCCTTGAGCATTCCTTTGTCCGGGCCAATAAACTTCGCGCCTTGTGCGCCCTCTCTCAACTCTTGGTCGCTCAAGGTCAGTTCATAGCCGTCCCGCATGACCACGTGATAACCCGTACTGGTTTTTTTCACCTCTTTATAAATATCCGTTGGGCTTTGACCGAAGCGATGCATCGCCGCCTTAATCGCCGAGACAGTGACACAATTGCCATCGGGGCCCTGACGAAAACCACTCCAAATATTCTCCGGCTTGGCACCATTACGCTTGCTTGAAAGACCCGGGATATCCGTGGCGGGTCCGGGAGCGGGCGGTGTCGGATCAGGTACGACCTTTGGCAGAACGTCAGGGGGACGTGGAACGTCAGGTACGGCTGTTTCTTTTTTATTGGATATCAAGCCAATTAATTGGTTAAAAAATGAAGCAAACAATGCCACCAATGAATTGACCGCATCCGCATTTTGGACAGCACTATTTTTTACATTCGCGACGGCGCTGGGCGACGCATCAAACTTTATGTTATTTCTGGAAGAACCGTGCGAGACGTCTTCATTCACTGCATTGAAAGTATCAACACCAAGGACCTGACGCACATCTATCACACGCGCAACATTATTAATTAAAGGACATGGCATAACTGACTCCTTGAACAATGACCTCACCGAACCGAGCCGACACCGGAGAAGTCATTGTTTTACGTGAACGATCCTAGCCTGTTGTTTTCAACGCCTGAATGCAGGCCGCCTATTGAAACGCCAGTCCCTGTTATCGAATGTATTTTCCGCTGGGCCAGGGCTGGTCAAATCAGGTTCCGTTTTGTCAGGTTTAACTTCGACGAGGGTGTCCGGCTTGACGGGTGGCGTCACATTGGGTTTCGCGTCCGGCTTCACATCCAACTTCACGGCCGGCTTCATGTCCGGTTTCACATCCAACTTCACGGCCGGATTCGTGTCCGGTTTCACATCCAACTTCACGGCCGGGTTCGTGTCCGGTTTCACATCCAACTTCACGGCCGGGTTCGTGTCCGGTTTCACATCCAACTTCACGGCCGGGTTCGTGTCCGGTTTCACTTCCAACTTCACGTCTGGCTTCGTGTCCGGTTTCACCTCAGGCTTAACTCTCGGCGCGGGTTTTGGCGTTACGCCAGGCGTTACATCGGGATTGGGCCCAACGCGCACGCCTGGGACAACCCTTGGCCTGATCCCACTATCAGGCAATACGCCGTGGTCGGGGCAGTGACAATGGCTGACGTTGACATTCACCTGTACGTTCGCCTTTGCATCGTTGGTCACTGCGACCTCAGGCCGGGGCACTTGCGGCATCACCGGTGTTGGGGTGTTGCGGGCGTCCGCTAAAACCATCGACTTCTCTGCGTCAGCCTTACCGGAGAGGTCCGTTGTCTGAGGGGTTACCCGACGCTTTTCCAAGCCTGGTGTCACGGATGGGGCGGCAGCATCCGGCTTCACCGATTGCTTTTCCATATCCGGCTTTACCAATCGCTTATCTGCGCCTGGCGTCGCCGGTTGGTCAGCAGCATCCGGCTTCACAGGCGCTTTGGTGACGTCCGGCGTAAGACCCGGCGAATGCTTCAAACCAGACATAAGATCAGGCGCATTATTTCGCCCAACAAACACTTCCCGCATAGACCTAAAGAACTGTTCGATCATGTCAAACATCTTAGAGAGTGCACCCGCACTGAACATCAACTCGTTATTTTTAACGCTAGAATTTTCAAAGCGCGTCGTCGAAACATCGGAACGGGAAGTGCTACTAGGCGGGGTGGATTTAGCATCAGCGCTCGTCGGCTTGGACGACGGTTGATCGAGAATCGATGTATCAGGTTTTACAAAAGTAGGATTATTGATCGTTAGAGACATTCATAAATTCCTCAATTAACGCAACCTGACCCCGTTATAGGAACAGGAAAGCAATAGTCTTATTGACCAGCAAGCAACAAGGCTGCTTCACAGTCCCTACTTTCGTGGAAAATAACGCTGTCGGGTTCCTTGAATCGCATTTCATATAAGGAAATCAAACCGAATTTTCAGATAATGCCTCATGGCTTTTATCGGAAGTCCGCGAATCAAGCCGCCAAGCGAAGGCATTAACGGAAATACATATTAATAAATCGACGCGCGCGCAACTCAGCGAAATAATTCCGGATACCGCCCAGTAATTGATTCTGCTAACAGCCTCGCAAGAAACAAATCAAGACAAACTGACACATGTGTATGAACTTAAATAAAAAGACACCCGGCGATACATCAGCTTGGTTAAATATAAAAAATACATCTCACTTGACGCCGCCCCACTGATGCCGCCCATAAACAAAAAATGCCCCGCATCTTTCGATACGGAGCATTTCCTGGAAACATGCAGCCATTCACGCCATACCGCCGACCCACTCCTCCGTCAGGGCTGATAAACCGGCGGATGAGCCACACCGAGCAAAAGACTGACTTGCTCCAGCGATGTCTCACGCCGCAAGGCGGCAAACAACGCCACCGCTTCGGGGTAGTTACGCGTCAACATCGCCAGCCACTGCTTCAGGCGACCTGGCGCCTGGCGCTCGGTCAATTGCGCCACGCATTGCACCCAGAAATCCTGCAGCAGCGGTTGCAGCTGTGCCCAAGTCATCTCAACCACGTCCTCACCTGCGCGAGCAGCCGCGATTTGCCGCGCGAGATCAGGACGCGCCACCAAGCCACGGCCGAGCATGATGTCTTCGGCGCCGCTGACTTCGCGACAACGCCGCCAGTCTTCAACACTCCAGATATCGCCATTGGCAAACACCGGCACCTTGACCACGTCCTGCACACGAGGAATCCACTCCCAATGCGCGGGCGGCTTGTAGCCATCGGTCTTGGTACGGGCGTGCACCACGATATGGGCGGCGCCGCCCTCGGCCAGGGCTGTGGCGCATACCAGCGCACCGTCGGGGCTGTCGAAGCCCAGGCGCATCTTGGCAGTCACCGGGATATGCGCCGGCACCGCGCGGCGCACATGCTCGACAATCTGGTTAAGCAGCTCTGGTTCCTTGAGCAGCACGGCACCGCCGCGCGATTTATTGACGGTCTTGGCTGGACAGCCGAAGTTCAAGTCGATCACTTCGGAGCCCAGTTCACAGGCCAACGCGGCGTTTTCCGCCAGGCAAACCGGGTCGGAGCCGAGCAATTGCACACGCAATGGCACACCCGCTGCGGTGTGGGCACCGTGCAGCAGTTCAGGCGCGAGCTTATGGAAATAGGCTGGGGTGAGCAGGCGGTCGTTGACGCGGATGAATTCGGTCACGCACCAGTCAATCCCGCCGACGCGGGTCAGCACGTCACGCAGGATGTTATCGACCAGCCCCTCCATGGGCGCCAAAGCAATTTGCATGGAAAACACTCAAGAAAAATCGTGGCGCAGTTTACTGGGTTTCCCACTGCAACCGTTAACCCCCTGTCAGGGCGGGGCCATAGCCATCGAGAAACTCCGCCGGCATGCGCTTGGGCTTGCCGCTGGACAGCTCAATGCAGACGAATGTGGTGTGCGCCCGCAGCAAGGTGGCGCCATCCCGGGGGCGGACCAGTTGGAAACGGCGGGTCATCTTCAGACGCTGATCCCAATCGACGATCCAAGTGGCCAACTGCAACTCATCGCCTTCGTACCCGGCCGCCAGGTAGTCGATTTCATGACGCACCACCGCCATGGCACGATCCAATCGACGGTACTCGGCAAGGTCCAACCCCAAGCGCTGCGAATGGCGCCAGGCGCAGCGTTCGAGCCAGGCGACATACACTGCGTTGTTGGCGTGCCCCAGACCGTCAATGTCTTCAGGGGCGACCTGCAGGTCGATGATAAACGGCGTTGCCAAATCCCAGCCCATGCGCTGCTCCCGGTCGATTAATGTCAGGGGGCAGCAGTGTATCAGGCGCTTTGTCGCTCCTGTAACCGAGCGCCGGCCAACAACGTCAGCACACCGTCGATCACCCGTGGATCGGCCAGTACTTTCTGATGCCCACCCTGCTCCAGTTGCAGCAAGCGGCTGTCGAACCAGGCCTCGTGAATGGCCTTGGCGGCCTTGACAGGCACAAACGTATCGTCCTCGGCGTGCACAATCAGCCCGGGAATAGCCATATCGTAGTGAGCGACATCCAGATGTTTGAGCGGCATGCCAAACGTCAGTTCGACCTCTTGGATAAATGCCAGCCGCGCCCGCGTCGGCAGGCCCACCATACGGGTAAAGCCGCGCAGCACATCCAGAAAGCGCGACGGCGCAGCAATGCTTACCAACGCATTGGTGCGCAATCCCAATTGCACGGCGAGCATGGCACTCGCCCCGCCCATGGAATGGCCGATAACCGCGTGCAGCGGCGGCAACTCGGCGGCCGCCTCCAACATGGCTCGGGCAAACAGCAGCACATGGGCTTCACGCCCCGGCGAATGGCCATGGGCCGGGCCGTCCAGGGCGATCACGGAGTAGCCGTTGTCGATCAGTGCATTGATGAGGCTGGCGAATTGGGTTGGCCGGCCTTCCCAGCCGTGCATCAGCAGCACGGCGGGCCCTTCGCCCCAGCGCAGCGCCGACAAACCGAAACGCAACGTGACACGCTGCGCCTGCGCCAGCAGCGGCAACTCCCAATCACGGGGCGGCAATTCGCGCGGGGTCATGAACACACGCCGCATTCTGTTGGCCACCGTTCGCGGCGCCACGTACCCCAATGTACCGTTGACACCTCGCACCCAGGTTAACGCACCCATAACCCGCTCCTTTTCAGCGCACCGCCGACTTGGCCGCGCGCATCACCCGATCCGACAATTCACCCGGCCCGAGCGCACGCGCCAGGGTCAGTCCACCCACCATCAACGCCATGTCCGCCAAAGCTTTGTCGATGTCTTCCGGGCACGTCGCCAACTGTGCAGCCATCAATTCAACATGTTCGCTGAGCACCTGGCGGAACGCCTCTGGCAAGCGCCCCATCTCCCCGACCGTGGCGGGTAGCGGGCAGGCCTGGGAGGTTGAGTCGCGGTGTTTGCGCGACAGATAAAACGCCGCCGCCAGGGCGCGGCGCTCTTCGCCGGTGATCTGCTCGTCCAGGTCATTGATGGACGCGCGGCGCTGAGCCAGCAACTGACTGAATGCCTCCAGCATCAGCGCGTCCTTGCTTTCAAAGTGTGCGTAGAAGCCACCCACGGTCAGCCCCGCCGCCCCCATGACTTCACCGACGCTAGGCTCAGCCGGGCCACGCTGAATCAACGCAGCGCTGGCAGCCTGCAGAATGCGTTCGCGGGTTTGCGCTTTTTTGTCGCTCATCGTTGCCTCCGTGGTTCATGGGTTGAATATTATTACCATAATAATATTCCGCAAGCGACGGGTATGACCACTGGTCAGAACGACAAGAAGAAAGGGAAGGAGGAATTGGCCAAACGCCAGACAAACAAAAGGGCCATTCAATAATTGAATGACCCTTAAAAATCCCGCAGAGCGGGTAATCGTGGCGTCCCCTAGGGGACTCGAACCCCTGTTACCGCCGTGAAAGGGCGGTGTCCTAGGCCACTAGACGAAGGGGACACAAACCTTCTATACAATTGATCAGGCTGAGACTGATCGATCCAAGGACGGTGTGGCCGGAACCTTGAACCTGTAAATTGGTGGAGCTAAACGGGATCGAACCGTTGACCTCTTGCATGCCATGCAAGCGCTCTCCCAGCTGAGCTATAGCCCCAGATTTTTCGCCTCGCGGCGCAGCAGACCTTGCGAGCTGCTTGTTGAAACTGGCGTCCCCTAGGGGACTCGAACCCCTGTTACCGCCGTGAAAGGGCGGTGTCCTAGGCCACTAGACGAAGGGGACAAAACCTTCTGTACAACGGATCAGAGCTGAGTTCTGATCGATTCAAGGACGGTGTGGCCAGACCTTGAACCTGCAAATTGGTGGAGCTAAACGGGATCGAACCGTTGACCTCTTGCATGCCATGCAAGCGCTCTCCCAGCTGAGCTATAGCCCCTCATCGGTGAGGACGGGGCGAATCTTAATGGCGGTTTGGAAACGTGTCAAATTTATTTTCAACAATTTCCAAAATTTTTTGCCGGGATAACAATCACTTACCGACGAAACCCCGGAAAACCGGGGTTTCGTCGTTACAACCGCGTGCTTAAGCGATAGTGCCCAGCAGCTTTTCCCACTCTTTGTTTTCTTTCTTCGACACACCACCCAGCAAATCAAGCGCTTGGCGCAGACGGAAACGCGTCAGGTCAGGGCCGAGAATTTCCATCGCATCAAGCACCGACACCGAACTGGCCTGCCCCGTGATCGCCGCAAACATCAGCGGCATGGCGTCGCGCAGTTTCAACTCCAGGGACTCGACCACCGCCTGAATCGTCGCGGTGATGGCGTCCTTCTCCCACTGACGCAGGCTTTCCAGTTTCCACAGGATCAACTGCATCAACTGGCGAACCTGATCACCCGAGAGCTTCTTGGATTCAAACAGCTTCGGATCCGGGTTCACGCCCCCCGCAAAGAAGAAACTGGCCAACGGCGCGACCTGGCTGAAGGTCTCCACCCTGCCCTGCACCAGCGGTGCGATCTTCATCATGTATTCAGGGTTCAACGCCCACTGCTGCACACGGCTGGCGAATTCTTCCACCGGCAAGTCACGCAGCCATTGGCCGTTGAGCCACGACAGCTTTTCGATATCGAAGATCGGCCCACCCAGCGACACACGGGACAAGTCGAAGTTGTCGACCATCTCCTGCAGCGAGAACTTCTCGCGCTCGTCCGGCATCGACCAGCCCATGCGACCCAGGTAATTGAGCATCGCTTCGGGCATAAAGCCCATGCGCTCGTAGAAGGTCACCGAAGTCGGGTTCTTGCGTTTGGACAACTTGCTCTTGTCCGGGTTACGCAACAGCGGCATGTAGCACAGTTGCGGTTGCTCCCAGCCGAAGTATTCGTAGAGCAGGATCAGCTTCGGCGCCGACGGCAGCCATTCTTCGCCGCGCAGCACATGGGTGATGCCCATCAGGTGGTCGTCGACCACGTTGGCCAGGAAGTACGTGGGCAGGCCGTCGGTCTTCATCAGCACCTGCATGTCCATGCGGTCCCACGGGATCTCGACGTCACCGCGCAGCATGTCCGGCACCACACACACGCCTTCGCTCGGCACCTTCATGCGGATCACATGGGGTTCGCCGGCAGCCAGGCGACGTGCCACTTCTTCTTTGGATAGCAACAGCGCGCGACCGTCGTAGCGCGGCGTTTCGCCCCGGGCCTGTTGTTCGGCGCGCATCTGGTCGAGTTCTTCGGCGGTGCAGAAGCATGGGAACGCATGCCCCATGTCGACCAGTTGCTGGGTGTACTGCTTGTAGATGTCGCTGCGCTCGCTCTGGCGATACGGGCCGTGGGGGCCGCCCACGTCCGGGCCTTCGGCCCAGGTAATGCCCAACCAGCGCAGCGCATCGAAAATCTGCTGCTCCGACTCGCGGGTGGAGCGCAGTTGATCGGTGTCTTCGATCCGCAGAATGAATTCACCGCCGTGCTGCTTGGCGAAGCAGTAGTTGAACAAGGCGATGTAAGCGGTACCGACGTGGGGATCCCCAGTGGGCGATGGCGCGATGCGCGTGCGGACGGTGGTCATGGCAGGTCTCGAATGGGCGATATAACTGAAAATTGAAACAAGGGGCGAATGGTAACAGCCCAGGGGGTTTTCTGGAAAACCGCGGCGCGGCTATCGGGGGCAAGCCCCCTCCCACACTTGGATCTGTGAACACATTTCAACTGTGGGAGGGGGCTTGCCCCCGATAAGGCCAGTCAATTCAGCGCAGATCAAACCGCCAGCAATCGCTCACGCAACTTGCCAATCTCGTCACGCGTCTGCGCCGCCGCTTCAAACTCCAGGTCGCGCGCCAACTGGTACATCTTCTCTTCCAACTGCCGAATCCGCTTGGTGATTTCACTCGGCGAGCGCAGTTCGTTTTCGTACTTGGCACTCTCCTCCGCGGCCTTGGCCATGCCCTTGCGCTTCTTGCTGCGCGAGCCGGGCACGGTGGCGCCTTCCATGATGTCGGCAACGTCCTTGAACACACCTTTGGGCGTGATGCCATGTTCCAGGTTGAAGGCAATTTGCTTGTCGCGACGACGCTCGGTTTCGCCGATCGCCCGCTCCATAGAACCGGTGATACGGTCCGCGTACAAAATCGCACGACCATTGAGGTTACGCGCCGCGCGACCGATGGTCTGGATCAGCGAACGCTCGGAGCGCAGGAAGCCTTCTTTATCTGCATCCAGGATCGCCACCAGCGACACTTCCGGCATGTCCAGGCCTTCGCGCAGCAGGTTGATGCCCACCAGCACATCAAAGGTGCCCAAGCGCAGATCGCGGATGATCTCCACGCGCTCCACGGTGTCGATGTCCGAGTGCAG
The DNA here is from genome assembly GCF_001029595.1 of Pseudomonas sp. ARP3. NCBI lineage: Bacteria > Pseudomonadati > Pseudomonadota > Gammaproteobacteria > Pseudomonadales > Pseudomonadaceae > Pseudomonas > Pseudomonas sp. ARP3. Next base: position 52,217 of record NZ_LEKF01000010.1, on the reverse strand, counting down.
GTAGCGCACACGCACGCCGTGGTCGGCCAGGTAGTCGGTCAAGTCTTCGGACATGCGTTTGGTCAGCGTAGTGACCAGCACCCGCTCTTCCAGGGCCACGCGCTTGTTGATTTCCGACAGCAGGTCGTCGACCTGGGTCAGCGCCGGGCGGATTTCGATTTCCGGGTCCACCAGGCCGGTGGGACGCACCAACTGCTCGATCACCCGCCCGGCATGCTCGGCTTCGTAGTTGCCAGGCGTTGCCGAGACAAAAATCGTCTGCGGGCTGATGGCCTCCCACTCATCGAAGCGCATCGGCCGGTTATCCAGCGCCGACGGCAGGCGGAAACCGTATTCCACCAGGGTTTCCTTGCGCGAACGGTCACCCTTATACATCGCGCCCACCTGCGGCACGCTGACGTGGGATTCATCGATCACCAGCAGCGCATCCGGCGGCAGGTAGTCATAGAGGGTCGGCGGCGGCGCGCCGGACTCGCGGCCTGAGAGGTAGCGCGAGTAGTTTTCGATGCCGTTGCAGTAACCCAGCTCCAGGATCATCTCCAGGTCGAAGCGGGTGCGCTGTTCCAGGCGCTGGGCTTCCACCAGCTTATTGTTGGCGCGCAGGTATTCCAGGCGTTCGGCCAATTCGACTTTGATGCCCTCAATCGCGCCCATCAGGGTTTCGCGAGGCGTCACATAGTGGCTTTTCGGATAGAAGGTGAAGCGCGGCAGTTTGCGAATTACCTCGCCGGTCAACGGATCGAACGCCGACAGGCTCTCGACTTCATCGTCGAACAGCTCGATGCGGATCGCCTCCAGGTCCGATTCGGCCGGGTAAATATCAATCACATCGCCGCGCACGCGGAAGGTGGCCCGGGCGAAGTCCATGTCGTTGCGGGTGTATTGCAGGCTCGCCAAACGACGCAGCAGCTCGCGCTGGTCGAGTTTGTCGCCGCGATCGACGTGCAGCACCATCTTCAGATAGGTTTCCGGGCTGCCCAAGCCGTAGATGCACGACACCGTGGTAACGATGATTGCGTCCTTGCGCTCCAGCAGCGCCTTGGTCGCGGACAGGCGCATCTGCTCGATATGGTCGTTGATCGAGGCGTCCTTCTCGATAAAGGTATCGGAGGACGGCACGTAGGCTTCGGGCTGGTAGTAGTCGTAGTAGGAAACGAAGTACTCCACCGCGTTGTTCGGAAAAAACGCCTTGAACTCGCCATACAACTGCGCGGCCAGGGTTTTATTCGGCGCCAGCACCAGGGTCGGGCGGTTCACCTGGGCGATGACGTTGGCGATGCTGAAAGTCTTGCCTGAACCGGTCACCCCAAGCAGCGTCTGGTGGGCCAGGCCGGCTTCAATGCCTTCGACCATCTGGCGAATGGCCTCGGGCTGATCGCCGGCGGGTTCGAAGCGGGTGACTAGTTGGAAATCCGACATAACGTACCTCTTGAAGTCACCCCAGACTGTAAAGCGGTCGGGGAAGAAATAGACCACCATCCGCGAAAATACAGAGCGGGCCGTAGGAAATAATCATGATAGCCATACAAGTGGAGGCGAATGTGACGGCTTTCAAGGCAATCGTCTGACCCTGGGTTTTCGATCAAGGTTGCAATATGACTAACGGTCGGTAAATAAACCGAAAAACTTGGCCGAAAAGCCGTTTCGGTGGTCGCCCTCGGCGATGATGGGCTCTATACTAGCTCCCCGTTTGTGCACCGCTCTAGTGCATTCGGCTGGAGCGCGACACGTCCCTCCTACCCCCCATAGAGCTGCCGCAAAAATGAGCCTGTTCTCCGCTGTCGAAATGGCACCACGCGATCCAATCCTGGGCCTCAACGAAGCATTCAACGCCGACACCCGAACCACCAAGGTCAACCTTGGCGTAGGCGTTTACTGCAACGAGGAGGGGAAGATTCCACTCTTGCGTGCCGTTGCCGAAGCGGAAGCCATTCGCGTGGCGCAACATGCCGCTCGCGGGTACTTGCCGATCGATGGTATCGCCGCCTACGACAAGGCCGTGCAGACCCTGCTGTTCGGTCAAGCGTCGCCATTGCTCAGCGCTGAGCGGGTGGTCACCGTGCAAGCCGTTGGCGGCACCGGCGCGCTGAAGATCGGCGCAGACTTCCTCAAGCAGCTGCTGCCTAACGCCGTGGTGGCCATCAGCGACCCGAGCTGGGAAAACCACCGCGCGCTGTTCGAAACCGCCGGTTTCCCGGTGCAGAACTATCGCTACTACGATGCCGCCACCCACGACGTAAATCGTGCCGGCCTGTTCGAAGACCTCAACGCCCTGCCGCCGCAGTCCATCGTGGTACTGCACGCCTGCTGTCACAACCCGACCGGCGTCGACCTGAGCCCGGACGACTGGCAAAAAGTCCTAGACGTGGTCAAGGCCAAAAACCTGGTGCCGTTCCTCGACATGGCCTACCAAGGCTTTGGCGATGGCATCGACGAAGACGCCGCCGCCGTGCGCCTGTTCGCCGAGTCGGGCCTGACCTTCTTTGTGTCCAGCTCGTTCTCCAAGTCGTTCTCGCTGTATGGCGAGCGCGTAGGCGCGCTGTCGATCGTCAGCGAGTCCAAGGAAGAAAGCGCGCGCATCCTGTCCCAGGTCAAGCGTGTGATCCGCACCAACTACTCCAACCCACCGACCCACGGCGCGGCCATCGTCGCGGCGGTACTCAACAACCCGGAGCTGCGTGCTCAGTGGGAAGCCGAACTGGCCGAAATGCGCCTGCGCATCCGTGGCATGCGTGAGCAGATGGTCGCCGAACTGGCCAAGGCTGCACCGGGCCACGACTTCAGCTTCGTCGGTCGCCAGCGCGGGATGTTCTCCTACTCCGGCCTGACCGTTGAGCAAGTCACCCGCCTGCGCACCGAGTTCGGCATCTACGCGTTGGATACCGGGCGGATCTGCGTGGCAGCGTTGAACCAGGCCAACATCGATGCGGTCACAAAGGCAATCGTTCAGGTCCTGTAAACCTGCTGGTTGCATAAGGAGGGGAAGCCGATGGCTTCCCCTTTTTCGTATCCAGCCCCTAGACTGAACCCCACCGCCCCTTTGCTGTGAGAGCCCTATGCGAAACGATGACTTGGACCTGCGCGCCGACCCCGACGACATGGACCCCTTCCCCCCGCGTGCCACCCACCACCCCAAGCGTGAAAAAAGCCTGGTGCTGCAAGTGGCGCTCGGTGTGTTCCTCGGTGGTTTGGCACTGTGGCTGGTGCAACTGGGGGCAACGGCGATCATGGCGAAATTGGCCATGGGCACCTTCCAGTTCGGCGGCTGATGAAGACCAACATGTGGGAGAGGGCAAATCCACTCCCCTATCGATAACTCAGGCGGCAACCAGGCCGCCCTCCTCCAGCAGCTTCACAAAGCTGTTCAAACTCTGCGACACCGTGCCACGCCGCCAGATCAGCCAGGTATTCAATAAGCGGAAGGTATCGGCCAGCGGCCACACACTCACCGCCGCCGACCCCGGCATGCTTTCCAGCATGCTGCGCGGCATCAACGCCAGCCCGGCACCGGCGCTGACGCATGCCAACATACCGTGGTACGACTCGATTTCGAAGATTTTGCCCGGCACCGCGCCATCCTGGGAAAACCAGCGCTCAAAGTGATGCCGGTAAGAGCAATTGGAGCGGAACGTATAGATGTTCTCGCCATTCACGTCTTGCCCTCGGGTGATCGGCGCGTGGTGCAGCGGCGCGATCACCACCATCTCTTCCTCGAACACCGCCACACCTTCCAGGGTCGAGTGCAACACCGGCCCGTCGACAAACGCGGCCGTCAGGCGCCCCGACAGCACACCTTCGATCATGGTGCCCGATGGCCCGGTGCTCAGGTCCAACTCGACCTTGGCGTGCTTCTGGTTATAGGCCGCCAGCAAGGCCGGGATGCGCACCGCCGCCGTGCTTTCCAGCGAGCCCAGGGCGAACGCACCCTGGGGCTCCTCCCCCGCCACCGTGGCGCGGGCCTCTTGCACCAGATCGAGAATGCGCCGCGCATAGCCGAGGAAATTCCACCCAGCTGGCGACAAGCGCAAACGGCTCTTCTCGCGAATAAACAACTCGACGCCCAAGTCCTGCTCCAACTGCTTGATGCGCGTGGTCAGGTTCGACGGCACCCGATGGATCAGCTGTGCCGCGGCACTGATACTGCCCTGCTCGGCCACGGCCTTGAAGATTTCCAACTGCACCAGATCCAAGTCATTCTCCATTCGTGAATGTATCGCTCAATATTATTCAGTTCTCAGAAAAGAGCCAGCCCCGTACGCTGAACCCATTCCTCCCATTCAGCAGGACGGCGCCATGAACGCAATCACTTCCCAGACCCACGCCCTCTCGATCAACCCGGCCAGCGGCGAAACCGTCGGCAGCTACCCTTACGAAACCGCACCGCAACTGGACGCGGCGCTTGATCGCGCTACCCGGGCGTTCCGCACTTGGCGTCGCCAGCCGGTCTGCCAGCGTGCCGAGCTGCTGCTGGCCCTGGCCACTGCTCTGCGCGAGCAGGCCGAAGCCATGGCGCAGATGATCACCCTGGAAATGGGCAAACCCATTGCCCAGGCCCGTGCCGAAATCGAAAAATGCGCCCAACTCAGCGAGTGGTACGCCGCCCACGGCCCGGCCATGCTCGTCCCGGAACCGACCTTGGTGGACAACGGCACGGCGCACATCGAGTACCGCCCGCTGGGGCCGATCCTCGCCGTGATGCCGTGGAACTTCCCGGTCTGGCAGGTGCTGCGCGGTGCCGTGCCGACTTTGCTCGCTGGCAATACCTACGTGCTCAAGCACGCGCCGAATGTGATGGGCTGCGCGTACCTGATCAAAGCAGCGTTCCAGCAAGCCGGTTTCCCTGATGGCCTGTTCGAAGTGCTCAACGTGACCCAGGATGGCGTGTCCAACGCCATCGCTGACCCACGCATCGCCGCCGTCACCCTCACCGGCAGTGTGCGGGCCGGCATCGCCATCGGCTCACAGGCCGGCGCCGCGCTGAAAAAATGTGTGCTGGAACTGGGCGGCTCCGACCCATTTATCGTGCTCAACGACGCCGACCTCGACGCCGCCGTGCAGGCCGCCGTCATCGGCCGCTTCCAGAACAGCGGCCAGGTCTGCGCCGCCGCCAAGCGCCTGATCATTGAGGAAGGGGTGGCAAAAGCCTTCACCGCGAAGTTCGTCGAAGCCACTCGCGCCCTGGTCATGGGCGACCCGACCGCCGACAGTACTTACGTCGGCCCGATGGCGCGCTTCGACCTGCGCGACGAACTGCATGGGCAAGTCCAGGCGACCCTGAACGAAGGCGCCACCCTGCTGCTGGGCGGCGACAAAGTCGAGGGGGCCGGCAACTATTATCAGCCGACGGTCCTGGCGGATGTCACCGATCAGATGACCTCCTTCAAACAAGAACTGTTTGGCCCGGTAGCCTCGATCATCACTGCCCGCGATGCCGACCACGCCGTGGCCCTGGCCAATGACAGCGAGTTCGGCCTCACCGCCAGCATTTTCACCGAGGATCCGGCCAAGGCGCGCCAGATCGCCGACCAACTGGAGACTGGCGGTATCTTCGTCAATGCGTTCAGCGTTTCCGATCCGCGCGTCGCTTTTGGCGGTGTGAAAAAGAGCGGGTTCGGCCGCGAGTTGTCGCACTTTGGCGTACGAGAGTTCTGTAATGCACAGACGGTGTGGCTGGATCGTAAGTAGCCCCATTGAACAAATGGCGTTAGCATCCTGTCCACTCGGCTTAACAGCATGTTTTTAGGGTCAGGATCGCACTGTGGAAAAGCTAAATCGCCTTCAAAGCGGAATCGAAGGGCTGGATGCTCTGCTCAAGGGAGGGCTGGTGTCTGGGGCGTCCTATATCATCCAGGGGCGCCCCGGCTCCGGTAAAACCATCCTCGCCAACCAGCTGGGGTTTCATCATGCGCGCAACGGCGGCCGTGTCTTGGTCGCTACGTTGCTGGCGGAATCCCACGACCGCCTTTTCCAGTTTCTGTCCACCCTGAGCTTTTTCGATGCCTCCCGCGTCGGCGCCGAAATCCAATTCGTCAGCGCCTTCGACACCCTGGAAAACGAAGGTCTCGACGAGGTGGTGAAGTTGCTCCGGCGCGAAATCAGTCGGCAAAAGGCTACCGTCATGGTGGTGGACGGCCTGCTCAATGCGCGCTCCAAAGCTGACTCACCCATCGACACGAAAAAATTCATCTCCGAACTGCAAGGCCATGCCGCCTTCGCCGGTTGCACCGTGCTGTTTCTAACCAGCTCGCGCCTGGACGACGGCAGCCCCGAACACACCATGGTCGACGGCGTGATCGAAATGGGCGAAGAACTGTTCGGCACCCGCTCGGTCCGCCGTATCCAATTGCGCAAGACCCGCGGCAGCGGCGCGCTCACCGGCCTGCACGAATGCGAAATCACCAACGACGGCCTGGTGGTGTACCCGCGCCTGGAAAGCCTCTATGGCCGCCCTTCCGCACCGGACAGCGCCGACCTGACGCGCATCCCCAGCGGCATCACTTCATTGGACGCGATTCTCGGCGGCGGCCTGCACAGCTCCAGCGTGACCCTGGTGATGGGCCCGTCGGGCATCGGCAAAACCACCCTGGGCCTCAAGTTTTTGTCCGAGTCCACGGTGGACGCGCCGGGTCTGCACTTCGGCTTTTACGAAAGCCCGCAGCGCCTGCAACTCAAGGGCCTGTCCCTCGGCATCGACTTGCAACAGATGCAGGACAGCGGCGCCCTGAGCATCGCCTGGCAGCCCACCACCGAAGGCTTGCTCGACGGTCTGGGCGCGCGTCTGCTGGGCCTGGTGGAAGAAAAAGGCATCAAGCGTCTGTTTATCGACAGCCTCAGCGGCATGACCCGCGTGTCCACCAACCCGGCGCGCATCACCGATTTCTACAGCGCGCTGATGAACGAACTGCGCGCCCGTGGCGTCACGGTATTCGCGACCTGGGAAATGCACGATCTGTTCGGTTCCGAGGTCAGTTCACCGGCATCCGAGCTGTCGAGCATTGCCGACAACTTGATGTTGATGCGTTTCTTCGAGATTCAGTCTGAACTTAGAAGGACGCTTTCCATTCTTAAGGTCAGAGACAGCTTCTATGACCCCTCGCTTCTGGAAGTGGTCATCCGCGACCAAGCCGTTGATCTAAGAAAGGTTTCAAGAAATGCCCCCTCAGTGGTGTCCAATTCAGCGCTGCCTGGTTCAGCTTTTTAAGTCTTTGTGTGGGTTGGACTGACATGACCACCATCCTGGTCGTCGATGACGAATATCTGATCGCCGACATCCTTGGCTTCGCGCTGGAGGATGAGGGGTTCATGGTCGTCACAGCGAGCAACGGACGCAAGGCACTGGACGTGCTGGAGCGCGAACGCCCGTCGCTGATCATCACCGACTTCATGATGCCGGTGATGGACGGTCAACAGCTCGCCGAAGCGGTGCGCGCCCTGCCGAGCGTCAATCACCTGCCGATCATCCTGATGAGCGGCGCGCAGGCACACATCGGTATGGAGCGCTCGGACCTGTTTGACGCCGTGCTGGCCAAGCCCTTCAAGATCGATCTGATCGTCGCCGAAGTGAGAAGGCTGCTGGCGGCGACGTGACAAGCGCCGCCCTCACAATCGCGATAGCGGCCAGGCTGAAATTGTCATGAGCCTATGCTGCACTGGTGTGTATTCAAGGACCGAGAGGAACACCCCATGCCAGCCCGCAATCCCCCTATCGATTTGTCCCATCGCCCGCGCCTGGCCGATCTGCGCCCACTGATCGCGCCAAGCGCGAGTCTGCTGGAAGCCCGGGCAGCAACCCCACGGGTGACCGCCGCCAAGGATCTGCAGGACCGCCAAGGTTACGCCACGGATTTTCTCAGCCGCTTCGTCGTGCCTTGGCCCACTACAGACGAGGCGTTGCAGGATGATGTGGAACCACTGCGCCTGGACTACACGCACTTTTCGATAACGATGTCGCGCTCGCGGCGACTGGCGCTCTACGTGGGCGTCAATATCGACGGCGCCAAGCACGTAGACATTACCCGCAGCAACGACACCTGGGCCTACGACGGTCGCCTGCCGATCAGCGCGCAGGTGGGCGAAGCGCTCTACACCAACAATGGCCTGGACCGCGGCCACCTGGTACGGCGCCAAGACCCCAACTGGGGCGAGCAGGCCGCCACCGCCAATGTCGATACCTTCCATTTCACCAACTGTTCGCCGCAAATGAGCGGGTTCAACCAGAAGACCTGGCTGGAGCTGGAAGACTACATCCTGGATAACACCCAACGCTGGCAAGCCCGCGCCACCGTGTTCAGCGGCCCAGTGTTTGCCGATGACGACCGCGTGTACCGTGGCGTGAAAATCCCCAAGGCATTCTGGAAAGTGGTGGCTTACCTGGGCGATGACGGCAAACCCTCGGCCAGTGCCTACATGATCGATCAAAGCCGCGAGCTGGGGCAGCTCGACCTGATCTTCGGCCCACTCAGGACCTACCGGCGCAGCGTGCTGCAAATTGAACAGTTGACCGGCATTCGCTTCGCCAACCTGGCTGACTACGACGGCTTCAGCAACGAAGAGCGCGCTACCGGCACGCGGATTGAGGCACTCATCCGGGGCCCGCAAGACATTCGTCTGTGACCGCGCGCTCTTCGGGCTATATCGCCTCGCCCTGATCGACTACCATACCGCGCCGGTTCCCGAACGGGACTAATAGGGAATCCGAAGCGCGGTACGCCGCGCCAATCGGAACTGCCCCCGCAACTGTAGGTGCCGAGCCTGCTCCCCACTGCCACTGGACGCGTCCGGGAAGGCTGGAGCGAGGCGACGACGCATCAGTCAGGAGACCTGCCGGCCCAGCAACATCACTAACCGGCGGGGTGTCCGGGAAGGACTTCCTTGCCCGGCCCTTGGCGGCGGTGTTCAAGGGCGTGTTTCCATGACCGTAGCTCCCCAGTCGCACGTACGGTCCACACGGAGAACGCCCCATGCTGCCACGCGCTACCGCCCTGCTCGCCAGTTTCGGCCTGGCCACCCTGGCTCACGCCGCGCCCACTCACTACCCGCTGACGGTGCAGAACTGCGGCAGCACGCTGACCTTTGCCCAGGCCCCCGCGCGCAGTGTGACCATCGGCCAGACCGCCACCGAGATGCTTTACACCCTCGGTGTAGGCGACAAAGTGGTCGGCACCTCGCTGTGGTTCAACCCGGTGTTGCCGCAGTTCAAGGCGCAGAACGACACCATCGAGCGCCTGGCCAATAACGAACCGAGCTTCGAAGCCGTGATCGCCAAGCGCCCGCAACTGGTGGCCGCCGAGCTGGAATGGGTGGTCGGCCCCCAAGGCGTGGTGGGCACACGCGAGCAGTTTCATGAGCTGAACATCCCCACTTACCTGCTGCCCTCCGATTGCGAAGGCAAGGACAACCTGGTGGGCGCCGACGGCACGCGGCTGGAGCCGTTTCGCATCGACACCATCTACAAAAGCATCAGCCAACTGGCAGCCATTTTCGACGTCCAGGATCGCGGCCAACAACTGAACGACAGCCTCAAGGCGCGCCTGGCCAAGGCCGTCGCCACGGCGCAGGGCAAGGGTCTCAAGCAGGCCAGTGCGCTGGTGTGGTTCTCCAGCTCCGAGATGGCCAGCGACCCGTACGTGGCCGGCCATAAAGGCGTGCCTGAATTCATGCTGGAGACCCTCGGCCTGCGCAACGTGGTGCAGTCCGACGAAGAGTGGCCGGCCGTCGGCTGGGAAACCATCGCCAAGGCCAACCCGACCTTTCTGGTAATCGCCCGCATGGACCGCCGCCGCTACCCCGCCGACGACCACGAAAAGAAACTCGCTTTCCTGCGCAGCGACCCGGTCACGCGCAACATGGACGCGGTCAAACATAACCGCATCATCATCCTCGACGCCCTGGCCTTGCAGGCCAGCGTGCGCACCTTCGATGGCCTGGAACAACTGGCCAGCGCCATCGACGGCTACGACCTGCCGCAATGACCGCCAGTCTGCTACGCACCCTCCTCGCCCTGGCGCTGCTGCTCGCTGCCGTACTCGCCGGGGTGGCCATCGGCGAAACCGCCATCGAACCCCAGGTGGTGTTGCAGGTGCTCGCCAACAAACTGTGGCACGCCGGTTATGTGCTCGACCCCATCGACGAGGGCGTGGTGTGGAACTACCGCCTGACTCGCGCCCTGGTCGCCGCCGCCTGCGGTGCCGGGCTGGCCACTTGTGGGGTGATCCTGCAATCGTTGCTGCGCAATCCGCTGGCCGATCCGTATTTGCTGGGCATCAGCGCCGGCGCCTCGACCGGCGCGGTGCTGGTGGCGCTGATGGGCGTGGGTGGCGGGCTGGTGTCGCTGTCGGCCGGCGCATTCGTCGGCGCGATGGCGGCGTTTGCCCTGGTGATCCTGCTCGCGCGGGCCAGCGGTTCGTCCAGCGGCACCGGCCAGATCATCCTGGCGGGCATTGCCGGCTCGCAGTTGTTCAACGCCCTCACCGCCTACCTGATCACCAAGTCGGCCAGCTCCGAACAGGCGCGCGGCATTCTGTTCTGGCTGCTGGGCAACCTCAGCGGCGTGCGCTGGCCATCGGTGTGGCTGGCGGTGCCGGTGGCGCTGTTGGGGTTGGCGGTATGCCTGTGGCACCGTCGCGCGCTGGATGCGTTTACCTTCGGCAGCGACTCGGCGGCATCCCTGGGCATCCCGGTGCGGCGAGTGCAGATCGTGCTGGTGGGCTGCGCGGCGCTGGTCACGGCGGTGATGGTGTCGATTGTGGGCTCCATCGGTTTTGTCGGCCTGGTGATCCCCCACGCCGTGCGCCTGTTGCTGGGCACCGGGCACTCGCGCCTGCTGCCGGCCAGTGCGTTGGGCGGCGCGCTGTTTCTGATCGCCGCCGATGTGCTGTCGCGCACCTTGATCAAGGGCCAGGTGATTCCGGTCGGTGTGGTCACGGCGCTGGTGGGCGCGCCGGTGTTTGCGCTGATCCTGATCGGCCGGAGAAACGCGCGATGACGGTGTTGAGCTGCACCAACCTGGGCTTCAAAGTGCGCGACGCCGAGCTGCTGCGCGGGATCGATCTGCAGGTGGCCCAGGGAGAAACCCTGGGCATCGTCGGCCCGAACGGCTCGGGCAAATCCACCCTGCTCAAGCTGCTCGCCGGCCTGCGCCCTCCGGCCAGCGGCGAAGTGCGCTTGGGCGAGCAGCGCTTGCACGACTTGTCGCGCCGCGCCATCGCCCAGCAACTGGCCGTGGTGGAACAACAGGCCGACACCGACGACGCCATCCGCGTGTTCGACGCCGTGGCCCTGGGGCGCACACCCTGGCTGTCGGCGCTGAGCCCATGGTGCGCCGAGGACGACGCCATCGTGCGCCAGGCCCTCGTCGACGTGGACGCCACCCACCTGAGCCAGCGCGCCTGGCGCAGCCTTTCCGGCGGTGAACGCCAACGCGTACACATCGCCCGCGCCCTGGCGCAACGGCCCAGGATTCTGCTGCTGGACGAACCGACCAACCACCTGGACATCCAGCACCAACTGGCGATCCTTAAAGGTGTGCAAGCGCTACCGGTGACCACCCTGATCGCCCTGCATGACCTCAACCAGGCCCTGACCTGCGACCGCCTCGCCGTGCTGGATCGCGGGCGGCTGGTGGCGCTGGGCAAACCGCTGGAGGTGCTCACCCCGCAACGCCTGCAAGACACCTTTGGCGTGCAGGCGCACTACCTGACCGACCCGTTCGATGGGGCGCAAATACTGCGGTTGCGGCCCAACTGATCAGACAGCCAGGGCGTGGGGCGGATTCAGCCTGCGTAGACGAGTAATTTTCCAGTTCTCTATCTCAGCTCAACCAGTCAAGGACACCCTGTGAAACTTGATAAAAGCACCACGATGCTGCCGGCACTCACTCTTACACCAACAGCGATAACCACCGCCGACATCCCCGATGTACTGACCTTCGTCCTGCAGGCCCGCGCCGAGTTGTTTCCGTCCCTCAGCGCCGCCGGTCTACCCGCCGATCTAGCGAGTTTCGAAGCAACGTACCTTCAGGGTGGAGGTCAATTCATGATCGTGCGTAAAGCCGGTGCGATCGTTGCCGCCATCGGCTACCTCCCCTACGACGGACGTTTTCCCCAGTTGAACTACCGAGGCCTGAACACCGTGGAAGTGGTGCGCCTGTACGTGCTGCCGGCGTTCCGTGGCTTTGGCCTGGCAAGCAGGCTGTATCGGGCGCTGGAGGCACAGGCCCGAGCCGATGAAGTGCAGATGATGTACCTGCACACTCACCCGTTTCTGCCGGGGGCGATTGATTTCTGGAGACGCCAGGGCTTTGAAGTGGTGGATATCGAGTCAGACCCGGTCTGGCAGACCACTCATATGCAACGGCGGTTGTAAGTCCAGGCAGGTGAGCGGGCTTGCCCTAATGCCAGCCAGTTAAGGCGAGATGGGCAATGACTAAAAAATCAGAGCCAGTATGCGAATCTATACGGCCTACTCAGTATTAACTGGAACAACCGGCTCAAAATGTGGGAGGGGCGGTGCGACGATTCGACTTGCCCCCGATAGCGCTGGTGAGTCAGCCCATCTGCCACCGACCCACCGCAATCGGGGGCAAGCCCCCTCCCACCTTTGATAGTCATCGCCTGGCTGGATCAAACGGCGTACTACCGCGCAGTTTGCGGCATGCGAAACCGTCCTCAGCCTAGCGCAGAAAATCACTCACTGAGTCCTTAACTGACTGGCATTAGGGCAAGCCCGCTCACCACAAAAAACGCTCATCACATCACGTCGACTCACCACGAAAAGAGTCGTAATGACCTTCGTCCTGCAGGCCCGCGCCGAGTTGGTCCCGTCCCTCAGCACCGCCGGTCTAACCGCCGATCTAGCGTGTTTCGAAGCAACTATTTTGATACGCCAGGGCTTTGAAGTGGTGGATATCGAGTCAGACCCGGTTTGGCGGACCACTCATATGCAACGGCGGTTGTAAGTGCACTCAGGTGAGCGGGCTTGCCCTAATGCCAGCCAGTTAAGGCGAGATGGGCAAGACTAAAAAATCAGAGCCAGTATGCGAATCTAAACGGCCTACTCAGTATTAACTGGAACAACCGGCTCAAAATGTGGGAGGGGCGGTGCGACGATTCGACTTGCCCCCGATTGCGGTGGGTCAGTGACATATGGGCTGACTCACCAGCGCTATCGGGGGCAAGCCCCCTCCCACCTTTGATAGTCATCGCCTGGCTGGATCAGACGGCGTACTACCGCGAAGTTTGCGGCATGCGAAACCGTCCTCAGCCTAGCGCAGAAAAACACTCACTGAGTCCTTAACTGACTGGCATTAGGGCAAGCCCGCTCACCTCGAAAAGAGTCGTCAGGCCCACTGTCGATGTGATGCGCTGTGTTAGCGCGAAGACTGTTCACCAGTGAGGCAACCGCTGATCCACTGTCGGCTATACGCCAATACCGCATCCGCCATGGCCACTGGAAAGTGGATAAACCCGTGGGCCGATTCCGGCAGCAAGTGCGCCTCTGCCAGGGGCCAGCGCTCGGCGAGCAACCGCGTATCGTCCAGCAGCGGGTCCAGCTCGCCGACAAACATCAAGGCCGGCGGCATTCCCTCCACCTCACCAAACAGCGGCGATAACGGTGGCTGCCGACGCTGCTCGTCACTCAGTCCCGGGGTCAGCAAGCGCAGCGCGTCGACCATGCCCGGCCCGTCCAGCAGCAACGTATCGGGGCCTGCCGCCCGCACGCTGGGGCTGCCGGTGAGGTCGTAGACGCCGTAATACAGCACCGCGCCGCTGATCCGTTGGAGCAGCGCCGGCCATTGTTTCAGCGCGAGCAATGTCGCGGTCGCCAGGTGCCCACCGGCCGATTCGCCGACGACGATCACCGGCAACCCGGCAAACTCCGGTTCACCGAGCAACCAGCGCGCGGCGGCAAGGCAGTCCTGCATCAGGCCCTGCACCGGCGTGTCGACCGCCAACCGATAGTCCACCGACACCACTATCACGTCGCAGGCGCGCACCATGCCCAGGTTGAGGTCGTCGTCCATTTGCGCGTTGCCGATCACCCAGCCGCCGCCGTGGATATCCAGCACCACGCCCTTGGGTGGGCCATTGGGACGCAGGATGCGCACCGGCACCTGAATGCCGTCCTGGCGAATCAAGCGGGTTTCAGCGGCTGGGCCTTTCTTGATTTTCTGGCTGATGCGCAACAACGTCTGCAATACGCGCGGCGTCACGCGATTGCGGATCTTGAAGCGCGGCATCCACCCCAGTTTCTGGTTGAAGCGGCGCATCTGGGCCAGTTCGGCCGCACTGGCGGGCCATGGCTGCAGGGCCATCAGCGGTTATTACGCAAGATCGAAAAATTCAACGCCGCCGCCACACACAGCCACGCCAGGTACGGGAACAGCATCAAACCGGTGAGCAGGTCCAGGCGCACAGCCAGCACCACCATCGCGGCGACGGTAAGCCACAGCAGCACGATAATCACCATGCCCGCCAACAGCCGGTGGGCGCCGAAAAACACCGGGGTCCACAAGGTATTCAAGGCAATCTGCGCCGCCCACAGCGCCAATACCATCTGGCTGCCGGGGATCAGGCTCAAGCGGTAACCAGCCCAGGCCAGCAGCAGATAGATGATCGTCCACGCCACCGGGAACAACCAATTGGGCGGTGTAAAGCTCGGTTTGACCAGGGAGTCGTACCACGCGCCAGGCTTGAAAATGATGCCGGTACTGGCGGCGGCGGCGCAGGCGAGCAGGAAGATAAAGAAGGTCATCGTCGGTCCTTGGCTGAAGTCAGCGGGGCGAGTGGAAAGAAAACCAAGCGGTCTGCATGTTTCAAATGACTCAAGCAAGCGCGCATAAATTCAATGCAGGTCTGAAATTCGCGTCGGATCCCTCGCTTTCAGCCGTCATTAAAATTGGTTACCGTGCCTTCACTCCACCCGCCTGAGAGCCCAATCTTGACCGACCCCATCAGCGCTCGACACAGCAGCCCCTGGACGGTGTTCCTGATTTTCCTGCGCCTGGGCCTCACTTCGTTTGGCGGCCCGATTGCGCACCTGGGGTATTTTCGCCATGAGTTCGTGACCCGGCGGCGCTGGCTGAGCGAGCGCAGCTACGCGGAACTGGTCGCCTTATGCCAGTTTTTGCCCGGCCCGGCCAGTAGCCAGGTCGGCATCGCCCTGGGCCTGACCCGCGCCGGTTACGGCGGCGCGGCGGCGGCGTGGGCCGGGTTCACATTGCCGTCGGCATTGCTGCTGATCCTGTTTGCCCTGGGCTTGGCCCACTACGGTACGGCCGTGCCCGCCGGTGTGCTGCATGGCCTCAAGGTGGTCGCGGTGGCGGTGGTCGCCCAAGCCGTGTGGGGCATGGCGCGCAACCTGTGCCGGGGCGTAGCGCGGGTGCTGCTGATGCTGCTCGCGGCCGCAGCAGTACTGTGGCAACCCTCGGCGTGGGCGCAGGTGGGCGTGATTGCCGCCGCTGGATTGGCCGGTCTGGTGCTATTCAAACCTGCACTGGCCGCTGAGCCCGACGCACTGCCCATCCCCCTCAGCCGGCGCGCCGGGGCCCTGTGGCTGCTGCTGTTTGCCGTGCTGCTGGTGGGCCTGCCGGCGCTGGCGCAGGGGCTGCCCCACCACAGCCTGGCGTTGGTGGACGCCTTCTACCGCAGCGGCGCCTTGGTGTTCGGCGGCGGCCATGTGGTGCTGCCGTTGTTGCAAGCTGAAGTGGTGGCGCCGCAATGGCTGAGCAACGACGTATTCCTCGCCGGCTACGGTGCCGCACAAGCCGTGCCCGGCCCACTCTTCACCTTTGCCGCTTTCCTCGGCGCCTCGATGCATGCGCCCCCCAACGGCTGGATCGGCGGCGTGGTGTGCCTGCTGGCAATCTTCGCGCCGTCGTTTTTACTGATCTTCGGCGCGCTGCCCTTCTGGCAGAGCCTGCGCCACAGCCCCCGCACCCAGGCCGCGTTGGCGGGGGTCAACGCGGCGGTGGTCGGCCTGTTGCTGGCGGCGCTGTACCACCCGGTGTGGACCAGCGCGATATTCAACCTCTACGACTTCGCCCTGGCGTTACTCGCACTCGTCGCCCTGATGGCCTGGAAGCTGCCGCCGTGGCTGGTGGTGGCAGGTTGCGCCGTGCTGGGTGGCCTACTCGGCTGAACCGGGCGCGACGATCCTGAGCCAGGGCCAGCGCGCCTGATAACTAAGGGCCTTTTGCGCAAACAACGCGGGTTCCGAGTGCAACGGGTTGATGCGCAGCATGCCCTCGGCCACATCCTGCAACCCGTAAGGCGCATACAACTCGCCCGTCGCCACCTCCAAAGCGATGCAGGTGCCGGCCACCAAGTAACGATCCACGCCGTCGCGGGCCGAGTGCAACTGTGGGTAAGGCCGACCGAAACGCTGGCCATACCACAAGTGAACCCGCGCCTGGTTCCTGACCTCGACATTCACCCCCAAGTCCTTGAACAACCCCTGCGCCGCCCGAATCACCCGGTCCTCAGCCTCGTAGGACAGGTCCGGGTCGAAGTAAAAAACGTCGTAATCCTTTACGCCGTGATCGGCCGGTCGATTCGCCTGATGGTTCCACACCGCCTGGAACAGGCAGCCCGCCGTAAGCATGCACTGCGCCACACCCAGGTCGGGTAGGCGTGCAGTGATTTCGGCATTGAGGGGGTTGGCCATGGCCAGGGAGATAAACGTGTCGACGGTCAATGTCATGGGCGCTCCTGCGGACGGCGCTGCTTATTCGGGCGAAGGCGGCCACAATAATGCACCGTCGTAAATGGCGGAAACATTTACTCAATGTGACAGTCTCAGTGCCGACATGCCCTCAATCGTCAAGGATAAAACGATGCGACTCAACGCCATGGCCCTCGCCACTGCCAGCGCCCTGCTGCTCACCGCCTGCAGCGACAGCCCGTCCGACACGGACATCCAAACGGCGCTGCAACCCCGGCTGCAAGGCCCTGCCTGCATCAGCGCGCCAATGTTCAAGAGCTTCCCGGTGACCTTGAGCGAGAGCTTCAGCGCCGGCGTTTCCAGCGGCAACGCACCGGCGTTCGACGCCCTGGTCGACGCCGGCCTTCTGGCCAAAAGCGACAAAACCTACAGCCTCACCGAATCCGGTCGCACGGCCTACACCGAACAAGCGCCGGGCTTCTGTTATTCCCAAGGCTACGAAATTGCCAAGATCAAGGATGTCAGCCCCAACCCTGACCCGATGGGCGCCGCCGTGGACAAATCCTGGGTGGTCACCCTAGACATCCGCCAGATGCCCGTGGCCGCCTGGGCTAAAACCCCGGCCCTGGCAAAACTCACACGCCATCCGGAAAACCTTTCCGAAGCGCCCAAGACCTACCACGTGACGGTCGGCCGCGTGAAAGGTGAGCAGGGCCTACAGCTGATCGACCCACGGTTTTTCATCATGCGAGGGGTCAGTGTCAGCCAGGGGTTCTGACCGTAGAGCTTGGAGGTGTTGGCGAAAATCGTCTGAAGGCTAAATCCGAATAGCCAGCGACGCCTTGCTCCCTTGCCTACGCCTGCGTCAGAATCCGCCGGCTTGTGCGCTGGGGTGGCCGTCTCTAAGGTTGCCCGGTCGCTGAATTTCTCAGGGACCGGGTTTAGTAGCCTGAGTTGGGTATCGAAAAGTGCATGAGTTACATCATTCAGACATTGCGTCTGAACTTGATGGTGGCTGTGCGTAGGGCGCCTCCGGGCGCGCCGGCTTTAGATATCCACCGGTCTACTAACCTGCGTACAGCTGCCACCCATCGTTTAGTAGCGACAAGGTGACGGCATCATTCGGGATATCTTGTATGTACAAAGTCACGCCAGATTCACCCCCTCTTTTTAGCGTCACCCCAGACGCCAGCACCGAAAGCCTCATCACCAACAGCTACGAAACTTTCACCAGCGTCAGCACGCTGCTGCTCGACCTGTCCGAAGACCTCAGCGGCAAACACCGCGACATCGCCCTGGCCATTCACCAACTGAGCGAACTCGGCGTACTGCTCACCGCCCGCCTCCTCGACCGCGAAGCGCCCTGCTCGGCTTAACCTTTCAACTCATCCGCCCGATGGCTCGCCGCGTCGTCGTAAGCCACATACAACGACTCGGCGACCTGGCTCTTGATCGCTTTGCTGGCTTCCAGCCCAAGCACAAACCCTTCGGCTTTACCCCCGGCGCGGTTGAGTTCTTCATGGGTGGCGGCGCCGGTAATGGCGTCAAGAAGCTTGGCGGCCTGCGGGCCGACGCCTTTGGGGAGGGAAATGTGTTCGATGGACATTGCGGTACCTATTGAGGAAAAGAACGGTAGCGCGTGGAACCACTGCCGGGGCGTGCATGGTAGACAGATTGCGGGCGTGATGGGCCGGTTTCGGCCAGAAGTGGACTGTTACCCAATAGGTAACTCTGTCCCCTATTCCGTGCAAATGAACGATGGATCTATACGGATCAGCCAGTAGTGAAAGGCAGCCAGGGGTGGCTGGTGAGAGCTGTGGACATCCACTCAGCGCCTAGGCATATGATCTATTAGAAAAAAGGGGTCTGATACGCCCCGCAGAGGCTCTAGCTCGGTCTCAAGCCAGGTTTGTACACGCCCAAAATTCTTTGTCCTCGCCTAGAGTAGATGTGGAAGGTGTTCCCGTCGTCGCCTATGCTCCTTGCTGTCAACAATAATGGCCCAAAGCCACTTAGAAAAAGGGAGTCAGGATGTGATCACGGAATTGAATATCGATGGCGTCGCTAGCTACAAATCCAAATCTATTCTCTCTCCAACCAGAAAGACATCGCTAATTTATGGGCTTAATGGAGCCGGGAAAAGCACTATTTCCGAGTTTCTATATAACCAGAGTGAGCCGCGGTTTGCTAAATGCAGTGTAAAATTAAGTCAGCCGTGTGATTTTCTAGTCTATAACCAAAGCTTTCTCAACGACTACTTCTACGAAGAAGATAATTTAAAAGGAATTTTTACTCTTTCGAAAGAGAACAAGGTGGCACTCCAAAGAATTGAAGCAGAAACGAAAGAGCTGGACAAACATCGTGCTGCGCAACAGGAAAACTCCGCAGCCTCTTCAGCAAACTCTGCCAAATTAGACCAAGAGAAATCGAAAGCGAGCACAAAGATCTGGGAAATAAAAACGAGGTATGCTGGTGGAGATCGTGTATTGGAGTTCTGCATGGATGGTTTGAAAAAGACAGATCTTCTTTTTCAGCACGTTCTTGGGCTTCCCTTGCCAGAAGCTGCACCGGAATACACGGCCGATGATTTAAAAGCTGAGGCCTCATCAATCGAAGGTGAAGGTGCTGTTACGTATAATAAAATTCCAAACATTTCTGCTGGTTGGCTAAGTATTGAGGACAATTCGCTCTGGTCGAAGATCATTGTAGGCAGTCAAGAAGGTTCAGTCGCCGAGTTCATAGCCAAGGCAGGTAATTTTGATTGGGTGAAAGAGGGCCTTCAGTTCGTTTCGAATGACAAAGATCAGCAGGAATGCCCCTTTTGCCAGCAAGAAACGGTCACCAAAAGTTTTATTGAGTCCATAAGTTCAGTATTTGATGAGGCTTACAAGGCTGATGTTAACTCGCTGGAGTCAATGAAAAGTACCTATGAAACACTGACCTCTAGCTTGAACCTCCACGACATCTCAAACGCTGCGCTTGCGAGTAAAGAACTAGTAGAAACATGGAATATCGCATCTGAGGCTTTGAGAGCATCAATACGCGAGAACGTCCTGCTTATTGGCAGCAAGGTCAAGAGCCCGAGCGCGGCAGTTAGTCTTACCGACACCAAGGCAACTGTTGATGTGCTTAACGGTTTGCTCAACGACCTGAACACATTGATCGAATCGCATAATGACAAACTCACGAACAAGAAAAAACTCGGGACGATATAAAGGCTCGTTTTTGGGCTTTGATGCGTTGGGACTACGATCAAACCATTTCTGCCTACTCTCAATCGGCCACTGACATTAAATATGAGGCCAGCCAAATCAGCCAAGCCGCCAGCAAAATAAATGAATCTATCGGAGCCTCCAATCTCAAAATTTCTAATCTTAGAAAAAAAACTGTTAATATCGAAGAATCTATCGAAAATATAAATCGCGGACTGGTAGAGATCGGCATCGATGGTTTTTCTGTGATACCACATGGCGAGAACTTCTATCGCGTTTCAAGGGCCAGTGATCAAGGGAACGCATTTCACTCGCTAAGTGAGGGCGAGAAAACAGTCATTAGCTTTCTGTACTTCATTGAGCTTTGTAAAGGGCAGAAGACGGCCGATGCCGTCCCGCAGACGAAAGTAGTGGTGATTGATGACCCGATCTCAAGCCTTTCACACCTTTATGTTTTCAATGTCGGGCAGTTGATTAAAAGATACTTCATCAATGATAAAAGCTATGCCCAAGTTTTTGTCCTGACTCATAGCCTGTATTTTTTCTATGAGCTAACGCACACTAACAAAGAGAAACGGGCCGAGACGCAGCATCTTTTCAGGATTATCAAAAATGCAAATGGAAGCTCTGTAATTTCAATGAGCCATGAGGAAATCCAGAATGATTACCAGTCTTACTGGTCAATTATAAAGGACCAAGCCTCACCGCCTGCGCTAATTGCAAACTGCATGCGCAACATTGTCGAATACTTCTTTAATTTTGTTCAAAAGAAAGACTTTAATAATGTTTTCCAAAAACCAGCCCTGTCAGGCGATAAGTTCGTGACGTTCTACAGATATATGAATCGAGAATCCCATTCGTTGGGACAAAATATTTTTGATATCAAAGAATTTGACCATCAAATATTCAAGGACGGCTTGAGGTTGATTTTCGAAGAGTCAGGATATGGAGAGCATTACCAGGCGATGAATAAGTAAATCCGACATGAGACGGGCACTCACCATATGGCGAGTACTCCGTCTCATCGGCAATTAGCCAGGCTCTCTCCGTCAGGACGGGTGAAGCCAGCCCCATCACGAAACCAGGTGGGTGGAAAAGGGGGCAGATTTATTCACTGGGTGACCGTCCGCTTTTGGCCGATTTTGTTGAAAAAGTCGGATTTTCAAATTGGTGAGAAATTAAACGATGAAGGCAGCGTTTTAGTACGCTTCTACGTCGAGCCCGAGCCCGAGCCCGACCCAACATGCAGGATTTCAATCGCAGGTGCTTACTTTTTGTTCGTAAGAAAATTTTTAACTATGGAAGGATCAAGGCATGTCAGATGTGTGCGGTATATGCGGTCGAAAACTGGGCCTCAAAGACGATCCGCTTTCGATCGATTGTGGCGGTGATTGCTGGGGTTGCATTGGCCCAATTGAGGCAGACCTGGGAAATGCCGAATCATCAGTCAGGGTGAAGGAGGAGTTTGACACCGGTGTGCGCCCAGGCAGAGCCAAGATACCTCTCAAATCATAGTTGGGATGGTAAGGCAGCTCTCGACCGGCTCTTTTTAAAAAGGAGATATGCGGCCTAGCCTGCGGCAAAATTGGATCATCGGCCGGCGGGAGGATTCGCAGCATGATGGGACAATTGTCGAGTGGACAGGAACGGCTGTTTTACTCGTTCAACATTGAAGATCACATCCCAGCAAATCACCTCCTGCGCAGCATTGATCGATGCCTTGATCTGAGTGATCTGCGCCATCACCTCGCCGATTTCTACAGCCCGATTGGGCGTCCCTCAATTGATCCTGAACTGATGATTCGCCTGCTGATCGTGGGCTACTGCTATGGCATTCGCTCTGAGCGCCGGTTGTGCGAAGAGGCTCATTTGAACCTGGCGTATCGCTGGTTTTGCCGCCTGAGCCTCGAAGATGAAGTCCCTAATCACTCTACCTTTTCCAAGAATCGACACGGTCGTTTCCGCGATAGCTCGCTGTTTCGCTGGCTGTTCAACGAGGTGCTGCGTCGCTGCATGGACGCTGGTCTGGTCAAGGGCGAAGGGTTTGCCGTAGACGCCAGCATCATCAAGGCGGATGCCAGTCGCCAGCGTGGGGTACCTGGTGATGAAGAGGTCAACTGGAGTGACCCGTCGTTAAGTACTCGCGCCGTGCGTGAGTACTTTGAATCGTTGGATGGAGAGGCTTTGGCTGAAACTCTGCCCAAACGCCTGTCGCTGACCGATCCTATCGCTCGCTGGACAGCAGCTCCAGGAGGCGCGGCGTTCTTCGCTTACTCGACCAACTATCTGATTGATGTCGAACATGGCGTGATCATGGACGTAGAGCCTACGCCGGCTCATCGAACAGCCGAGGTCGAGAGCACCAAGACCATGATTGAGCGAGTCGAAGAACACTTCGATATCAAGCCGGATCGCCTGATCGGTGATACAGCTTATGGAACCGCACCGATGTTGGCCTGGATGGTGGACGAAAAAGACATCGCGCCACATGTGCCAGTTTGGGACAAAACCGAACGCAAGAACGACAGCCTATCTATCGGCGATTTTCAATGGAATGAAGAGACGCAGGAGTATCGCTGCCCCACCGGACATGCCTTGCGTAGCGAGTGGCGGGCCTTCAAGAACCAGCGCTCACATGTCACGAAAGCCGACACAATCATCTTCCGATCACGGCAAACCGACTGCGCTAAATGCTCGATGAAAGAGCGCTGCTGCCCGAACACTTCGTTCCGAAAAATCGCACGCAGCGTCCATGAAGCGGCGCGCGATGTTGCTCGGCGAGTCGCCGCGACGCCGCAATATGCGTGCTCTCGCCACGAACGGAAGAAAGTCGAAATGTTGTTCGCTCACCTCAAACGAATCCTGAGGTTGGATCGCTTGCGACTACGGGGCATGACCGGTGCAAACGATGAATTCACGATGGCAGCGGCAGCACAGAATCTGCGGAGACTGGCCAAACTTACCTCTCAAGGGCCGCCAACTACGGGATAGGTGCGCCCGGAATTAGCAAAAAACCTCAAATCAACCCACTGACCAAGCAGTAACGATCAACGCAGAACCGAAAAGCCACTCAACGTGGTGAATAGGTTCTTAAGCGACGGCCAGCCTCGATCTCTTCCAGTCTGAAATTCCAACTTTTTCAACAGAATCGGCCAAAGGCAGTCAGTCGACGGGTTTGATAAAGATGATTAAACAGTTGGTATTTTGTAAACAACCGAGTCGTACTTGGCTGATGTGCGCATCTCGAGGATGACCCCACCTAGAGCCTCGGCAATACGTCGACTCGGATGATTGTCCGTCGCAACGGGGTAGATGAAACTTTTTGCTACCACTCGCTGGCTGGCCCACTGTACAACCGCTTGGACCGCTTCACCTCCAAAGCCTAGCCCGTGTTTATCTTCACGAATCCAGATACCCAGCTCCGGTGTTTCACCGTGGGTATCGTGCAATCCGACAAGGCCAGTAAAACGAGCATCGTCGAGTTGTCTAATTGTGAACACAAAGTCGCTGCCATCTGCGATTGAAGGCAGCCAGTGCCGCCAGACGTTTGCATAGTCCTCAAGAGAAGCAGGTGGTTCCCACGACATGTAGCGAGTCAACGATGCAGTTATACAAGAGAAGGATTCAACAGCGTCCTGCGCGCGGAATGGCTCAATTCTAAGGCGTGGCGACTGAATGCAGATTTCGCGGGTATCGACGAGCATCGTAATTTCCTTACAAGAGGTGCAGTACTCCGTGTGTGTCCAGGAAAAGTAACATGCTGATCATTTCTTCAGCGAATCGGACGTCCTCTTTGGGTCGACTGCTGCCGGTCATGAGCGAAAAACATCAGCCTTTTCGGTGATGGATTGGAATTGCTAATCCTGTAGGGCACGTACTACTTGCCCTACAGAGCCGACCTGATAGCTGCGTACCAATTTTGTACCGACATGAGTCCATACAGCGACGCCCTGCCCCTCACGACAGGCGGCCATCGGCCGTTAGCTGGGCTATATATCGTCGTGATTTTTACGATTGTTTATCGCACAGCTTGGTTGCAAAATCGGCGGCTCACGCGGTTGAGCCTTATAGACAGGGAGTTCAGATGGAAACTTTCGAATTGGATGACTTGACCCATGAGCAGATGAAGGCGTTTTGCCAATTAGGTGATGAACATCTGGAAGGCGGTGATTTCACGGCTGCCATCGGTCAGTACAACCTAGCGTGGGAGTTGATTCCAGAACCCAAAAATAACTGAGAAGCGGCGACATGGGTGCTTGCCGCTATCGGCGATGCCTGTTTTCAGGGAGGATTCTTTACCTCCGCAAAAGAGGCCCTTGAGTATGCGATGACTTGTCCCGATGCAGTCGGCAATCCATTTTTGCATTTGCGTTTGGGCCAAGCACTTTACGAGAAAGAGGAAACTGATCGAGCCGCCGATGAACTTATGCGAGCATACATGGCGGCTGGAGATGAGATTTTTGACAACGACGACCCCAAGTATTTCGCGCTCCTAAAAACGCAGGCCGCGATTTAAAAATCGGAACAGCCCATAACAAAAGCTCGACGGCGGCAATAATTGGCCGATAACTGCCGCTAGTGACGGGCAGCAATCGGCCAAAAGCAGCCTCTCAACGCGTGGCACATTGACCTCTGCGAAGAAAATCTTTAAGCGCCGCCTGATAGAGCGTCAATGGCTGATTGCCCGTATTGAGAAGTGCAAACGGAATCATCGTGAGATGTGAAAACGACGTGGAGTTTATCGAGTAGGTTTTCTGCCTGCAAAAGCGCTGGTCCTTATTCAATATAAAATCAAACTTGAAAAGGTTTGTCCGCGTACACCAACTGGGGAACAAACCCAGACTCAGCCCCGTCAAGTAATCTTGTCCGCAAGCGCCGCCAGATGAGAACTCCGAGATCTTTATTTCTAATGCTGGCAGGCTCGGGGCGGCAAGGCTGGAGTTCTTATCCTGCGCACCGGGAATAACGTTGAGTGTCGCTGCGTATGCGTCCTTGCCGAAGCGACTGTCTTTCCATGGAGAATTTATTGCGTAACTGAAGCTGGAGACAATTTCTTGTGTTTCGGGTTCAACGGGTTCGTTGATTGTCGGCTGGGACGAATAAGATGTGCAGCTGCAACAGAGTATAGCAATGCCGACAAACACAAACCCGTTGGCTATTAAACGACGCATACTTAGTTTTCCCTAACTATCAATTATCCAACATACCTGTCACTTAATGCCGTATAGCATCTTATCCACACGCCGGACGGCTGAATCAGCATAACAGGACAGACTGTACGCGCGCACTTCGGGAGAGAGAAAAGGCCGCCGCCATGCTCTCTTTACCCCAACCCAGTGTGAACCCGCGAACGTTGAAGGCAAACGCTGAACGACAACACCTGCCCAAGCTGTCCAGCGGCTTCTATTGGCCGATAGCTAGCGGTCACAAACGGCGGATTTCGGCCCAGCTTTTTAAGACAAGCAGAAACAAGTATTCAGCTTACTGTCTGTGACGTGCAACCCGCAGCAGTCGGCCGCTGAGGCGCAGGCCGTCACGCATATTCAGCCCCATTAATGCGAGATTGGTGGCCCCTGCGATCAGTTCGATTACCTGTACGAGGTAAAAACGCGTATCGAAGCTTCCCGCCGACGCCCATTGGTTAAGCACAATGGCGCACGGCATCAGAACCAGCAGGCCATTGGCGGCAATGAATGGCATGCGTTTCTTCTTCAAAGCGACCAGTCGTCCTTGTCGTTTCCGACTCATTAGCACTCCACTTGCACCGGTCGCAATCATTGCCGGTACCAGTATCCAAAGCCCGGGACTCACGATCAGGTGCTTGAGTGAGGCTATCGAGTGTCCGGATCCGATGAGTTCGACAAAAATAGTCGACAGAAAGAAGGTGGCGATGCAGGTCAGTGCCAGCGTGCTGGAGATCAAATGTAATCGTCTAAGCATTTATCTAATACCGTCAGACAGTTGGTTAATACTCAGGCCGTGCAGATATTCGACACAGCTACCTTGGTGAACAGATGCGGCATGGCCAAGGCACTTGAGGGATACCGCGCTAAGGCATTGGTGAATTCTGGATGATTGAAAGCATCGCGAAACCGCTCTACCGATTCCCATACGGCGTAATTCAAGAACATGTTGCTGCCACCGATGGCCTGATGGAGCTGCGTGGAGATGAAACCGGCACGTTGTTTCATCCAGTTGGCATCCAGCTCCCATGCGCAAAGGAGGTCAGGTATATCGTCTGCGTCGACAGTGAAGAGGTTGATCAATACCACTGGAGCTTCGCTGCATTGCAGCTGTTGAGTAATGGGCACGATCGGATCAAGGGGGCGGATAGAAAGCATGGCGACCTCTACATTGTAATCATGATGACAATTTGGGTTTCAGGTTCCAAACCTACTGCGATTGACATCATGGTGTCAACGTGGAAGGATTCGCGCCATGAAAAAGACAAACTACAGCCCCCCAGGACGCGCGATGAGCGATCTGGCTCTTGAGATCTTTCGAGCAAGTGCGCGTCTGCTTACTGCAGGCGATCGACTCGTCGCAGAGCTAGGTCTGACAAGCGCCCGCTGGCAACTACTGGGTACTATTGTGTACGCCGAACGAGCACAACCGGTTTCATGGATTGCTCGCGACATGGGGGCAAATCGGCAAAACGTTCAGCGGATCGTTAACGATCTGGTGAAGGATGGACTGCTGGAGTTTCAGCCGAACCCACACCACCGCAGGGCGCAGTTGGTTGTTCTGACTGAAGCTGGAAGAGAAGCATTCGATCTGGCGATGAATCTTCAGACGCCCTGGATTAATGAGCTGGCGGAGGGGTTGGACATCGATGCTATCCAGACTACCCATCAGGTTCTAAACCACCTGCGCAATAGGCTTGAGGAAGACCAGGCCGACTGACCCGGCCAGCCCCAGCATAGTCCAGCTTGCCAAAAGCTCAGGCAACAAAAGACCGGATCAGCTTGTAAATGGTGGTTCACAGACGTCCGCTTCTGGCCGATTCTGTTGAAAAAGTAGCTCCCCTGTTTGACCTGCGGCAAAATTGCTTCATTGGCCGGCGGGGGATCACAGAGCATGATGGGACAGTTATCGAGTGGGCAGGATCGGCTGTTTTACTCGTTCAACCTTGAAGATCACATCCCAGCCAATCATCTTCTGCGCAGCATTGATCGGTGTCTCGATCTGAGCGACCTGCGCCATTACCTCGCCGATTTCTATAGCCCGATTGGGCGTCCGTCGATTGATCCTGAGCTGATGATCCGCATGCTGATCGTGGGCTATTGCTACGGCATTCGCTCAGAGCGGCGGCTGTGCGAAGAGGCCCATTTGAACCTGGCGTATCGCTGGTTCTGCCGGTTAAGCCTTGAAGATGAAGTCCCCAACCACTCGACATTTTCCAAAAATAGACACGGCCGTTTTCGGGACAGCGATCTGTTTCGCTGGTTGTTCAATGAAGTGCTGCGTCGTTGCATGGACGCAGGCTTGGTCAAAGGTGAAGGCTTTGCCGTGGACGCCAGCATCATCAAGGCGGATGCGAGTCGGCAGCGCGGCGTACCGGGTGATGAACAGATCAACTGGAGCGATCCGGCCCTGAGCACTCGCGCTGTGCGTGAGTACCTTGAAGGCCTCGATGAGGAGGCTTTGGCCGAAACGCTGGCGAAACGCCTGTCGCTGACGGATCCTCAGGCCCGCTGGACCGCAGCTCCAGGTGGCCCAGCGTTCTACGCTTACTCCACGAATTATCTGATCGATACCGAGCACGGCGTGATCATGGATGTGGAACCCACACCGGCTCATCGAACCGCAGAAGTCGAGAGCACCAAGACAATGATCGATCGGGTCGAAGCGCAGTTCGACATCAAGCCGGAACGCCTCATTGGCGACACCGCTTACGGTACCGCGCCGATGCTGGCCTGGATGGTGGAGGAAAAGAACATCGAGCCACATGTGCCGATGTGGGACAAAACCGAACGCAAGAACGACAGTTTTTCGAGCAACGATTTCCGCTGGAATGAAGAGACTGAGGAATACTGCTGCCCGGCTGGCAATGCATTACGTAGCGAATGGCGAGCCTTCAAGAACGAGCGTTCGCACGTCACCAAAGCCAACACCATCATCTTCCGATCCAGGCAGAGCGACTGCGTTGCCTGTCCGATGAAAGCCAAGTGCTGCCCGAACACTGCGTTCCGCAAGATCGCCCGCAGCGTCCATGAAGCCGCGCGCGATGTGGCTCGGCGAATCGCAACGACACCTGCGTACGTGCGCTCTCGCCACGAACGTAAGAAGGTCGAAATGTTGTTTGCCCACCTCAAGCGCATCCTGAAATTGGATCGCTTGCGACTACGTGGCATGAGTGGCGCGACGGATGAATTCACGCTGGCCGCTGCGGTGCAGAACCTGAGACGGCTGGCTAAATTTACATCTCAAGGGCCACCTGCCACGGGATAGGTGCGCCCGCACTCAGCAAAAAACCTCAAATTAACCCACTAACTGAGCAGCAACGGTCAACGAAGGGCCGAGAAACCACTCAATGTGGTGAGTTGGTTCTAGTGCCTGAGTTCAGGCGAGCGGTAAATCCGACTTTTTCAACAGAATCGGCCGAAAGCTGCCTTTCCCAACCGCCATATGTCAAACGCCCCCCCCACACCACCAACCTCCCTTTTGTTGACACACACCGCCATTAACGCAAAATCCCCCACCAACCACTCAACGTGCTCAACCCAAAAGGAGTCCCAATGCAGCGCGTGATGATCGTCGGTCAACCCGGTTCCGGCAAAAGTACGTTAGCGCGCAAGCTTGGCCAGCGTACGGGCTTGCCGGTGATTCATATCGATACCATCCACTGGCAACCCGGTTGGGTAGAACGCAGCTGGGACGAGAAGACGCGCTTTTGTAACGAGGTCTAGGCGCGTGATGTTTGATTGCGCCAATCGCGCCTTAGCTATTCACACGACACATCTCACAGGCCGACAAATAACGCTGTGGTGAGCAGGCTTGCCCTGCGCTGGGCTGCGAAGCAGGCCCAATAAAGGTATTGGAACTCTTCTGTTGGTACTCAGCGTTTGGTCTCAGGGCTGCTTCGCAGCCCAGCGCAGGGCAAGCCTGCTCACCACAAAAACCTGATGTTCTCAGGTTATGTTTTCACTGAACGGGTTGTGTAGAGACTCTTACCCCAATCGCACCTTGAGCAAACCCGGCTAGGCACGCGCGCCCCGCTATAGTCGACTCTATCGCCGACCGCCCTTCCAGGAGTTTCTCCCAGTGTCCGAGACGCCGACCCAACGCGCCTACACCAAGCGCTTCAACGCCGTTCTCGCCTATATCCAGGCCAACCTCGAAGGCGACCTGTCGGTGAATACGTTGAGCCGGGTGGCGAATTTTTCGGCGTTTCACTTCCATCGACAGTTCACCGCGTTTGTCGGCGTGCCGGTGTCGCGTTATGTGCAACTGATGCGCCTGCGTCGTGCGGCCCATAGCCTGGCAACCGCTGCCGATTATTCGGTGCTGGAGGCAGCGCTCTGTGCCGGTTTCGATAGCCCGGAGGCATTTAGCCGGGCGTTCCGGCGGGCGTTCGGTATGGCGCCGAGTGCGTTCAGGAAGGCGCCGAACTGGCAGAACTGGAATGGGGTATTCGCTATCCCTCACTTTTCCAGGACGATCATCATGCAATCACGCATCGTAGAATTTCCCCAAACCCAGGTGGCCGCGCTTGAGCATTGCGGGCCCGCCGGGCTGGTCAACCAGACGACCAGCCGATTTATCCAATGGCGCAAGCAGAGCGGCCAGTCGTCGGTGGCGTCGAGCCGCACGTTTGGCATTCCCTATAACAACCCCGATACCACTGCGCCCGAGGCGTTTCGCTTTGCTATCTGTGGCGAGATTGACGAGACGGTGGCGCCGAATGGGTTTGGCGTGCATGCGCGCATCATTCCTGCCGGGCGCTGCGTGGTGGTGCGGCATGTGGGCTCGCCGGATCATATCGGCGAAACCATCTATCCGATTTACCGCGATTGGCTGCCTGCCAGCGGCGAGGAGCTTCGCGACCACCCGCTGTTCTTCCATTACCTGAGCGTCTACCCCGAGACGCCGCAGGATCAATGGCAGACCGATGTGTATGTGCCGCTGCGCTAGCGGACCGATCAAGCCCGCTGGGTTTCCTGGCGCAACGCATCGAGGTGACGTTGCGCATGGGCGGCCTGGCAATAGGCGTTGAGGATCTCTGCGATCTGGTCGCAGTCCAGGGTGCGGCCGCCCTGCATCAGGCCGGCGGACTGGATGCGGATCTGCGGCTGGGGCTTTTTCAGGGCCAGGGCCTGGTTGCCGAACAGCTGTCGCGCGGAGCGATGGACAGGCAGGGGCGCATCGGCACGCAAAATCAGTTTCTGCACCGTCAGCCAGCCTTCCTCACTGATGGAGACGTCGACAATGTCCACCAGATCTACCGGCGCGCTCAGGGTGTCCACAAACAGCTGGCGGCGGGTCAGGCGCATAAAGGCGTGTTGCCCGGCGTTGCGGTGCTGCCAGGTGAGCAGCACGAACACCACGGCCATCACTGCGGCACACACGCCAAGGCCGGTGGAGCCCCGGTGCAGCGCGAACCCCAGCAGCGCCAGGGAAATCAGTAAAAACAGTGGGCCGCGCACCTTGTACCGGCGCGAGTTGGTGAATTCGGTCTGCTCGGGTACGCGCTGGATAACCTGCTCAAGTTCGGCGACCGCACGCTTGCGTTGAGCGTCGCGGGAGTCGGCATATTCCTGGCTGAGTGCACCGGCGAGATCCGCCAGCGGATCGGTGGGTTGGGTCATGGTCATTCTCCTTGGACGGTTGATATCGGCGGTGATACGGGCTGTGTGGCAGCCGACGACGCCGTACGGGTGAGTTGGCTGAACCAGTGTCGGTCGTGTTCGGTGGGCACACGGGTGGCCTCGGCCAGCAGGGCTTCATCCAGCGTGACGCCCAGTTGCTGAAGGCGTAATGCCGTGGGCGGGTGCGTATCGAAAGGGTGGGCGATGGCGTGATCCAGTGCTGCCTCGTTCAGGCGCAGCGGGGTATGGCGCAGATGGTCGGCCAATGCCTGGATCAGGTTGGGGTGACGCTCGCTGAGCAGCGTGTTGATTTCAGCGTCCAGCGCGATCACCCGTAACAGCGCTTGGCAAAACAGCCGCTCGCCACCGATGTTGCCGCCCACCCGATCCGCGACCAGTTCTTGAGCGCGGCCCCAGTGATGCACCGCCAGTTGAAAGTGGTGCAGGAAACGCTGCGTCATCCAGATCGCCGGACGCTCGATCCAGGCCGGGTCGGCATCTTCAGCGCGGATAAACGCACAGTGCAGACACATCAGGCTGAAATGCGCGCCGATTTCGCTGCCGCGCTCGGTGTCGCGACTGCTGAAATGGCCCAGCTCATGACCGATGATGGATGCCGTCTCGGCCTGGCTCAGGGTCGAGAGGTAGGTCAGCGGCAGGTAAAGGGTGCGCCCGCTGAGCGAGTCGCCGGCCGGTTGCAAGAGCACATCGACGCTGGTGACGAAAAACGATTGGTCGATGCCCACCACGATATGGTCGGGCACCGGCGCGCCGGTGGCGGTGGCCAGTTGTTCAATCCACGCCCACAAGGCCGGAGCCTTGTCGCGCCCGATGCTTTGCCCCAGAAACGCCGAGGACGGGCTATCCAGGGCATGCCATTGCTGGCGCAGACGCCCGATCAGCAAGCATCCGGCCCACAGCACGGCAACCACCGGCACCGCCACCAGCAGCATGAACCAGCCACCGGCCTTGAAGTGGCTCCAGCCCCAGCTCAGTTCATACAACAGGCTCAAGGCCAATGCCCCCACCAATAGCGCGGTGTACGCCGCCAGCCAATGCCCCAAGGCACGCCAGCAGAGAAACAGGCGGTGGTAGAGAAAATCCCTGGACTTCAGCGCGCGCCAGGCATCCAGCCGCAGCTTGAGCCACGTCGCGGGCCCGGCCACGAATGCGGCGAGGGCCAGCCAGTAGGCCAACCCAGCCAGCACCTGACGCATGCGCAGCCAGGCATAGTCACTGCCGACACTCTGTGCTTCGCGCAGCACGTCATCGACACGCCCGCTTTGCACACTGGCCCAGCCCATCAATACCAGCGGCAGCAGCAACATCGTCAGCGGCCACGACCACCGCGCGAATCGGCCCATGGCTCAGTTGGCCTGCAAATAATCGGTCAAAAAGGCCTGTGCATTGCCTTGGCTGGACAGGAACTCGTCATAACCGACGTTCAGCGTCTGCGACTCGCCGGGCAAGTACAGTTCGCCCCAACCTTGTTGCAGCACCAGCACCACGAACTTCTGACCGTCCACGGTGGTGGAATAGCGGGTGTCCTTGCTGGTCTTTTCCACGGCCATCTTCTGGATCTTCATGTTCCAGTCATGGTCCACGCCCTCTAGCTGCACCAGCGCCTGATTGTCGCTGCGCGCACCGATACGCAGGGTCCAGACTTTCACGCCGCCTTCACCGGCATAGGCCAGCACTTTTTCCGCGACTTCCGGGCGGTTGTCAGCATGGGCGAGCCCCGCGATCACGGCCAGAACCAAGCCCAGCAGCGCTGCCCACTTGCGATACATCAACATTTGCGGCTTCCTCGACAGTTCAAAGCCGACCATTGAAATCAACGCTTGGCCGCCTGCCAAGCGGGCCGGCCGTGGCGCACAACAATAAGGCCGTGACTCACAACAACTGATCGGCCTGCCCGATGTCGATATCATGCAACGCTGCCCACCAGCTCTAACGGACGCTTTTGCCAATGGACCGCCGCAACCCCTACTTGGACACCCGCTTCTGCTTCGATCACCCGGAGGCCCTGGACCAGGCCGGTGTATTCGATGACAGCGCACGGCAGGTCATGGGCAGCGCGATCGGCCATTACCGCGCGCAGACGGTGCGGCCACATGTGCAATATTTCGACTGCGACTTGCAGTTTCCCGAGCCGTTGCGCATCCACAAAGTGCTGCCCGACAGCGTGTGCATCGTGCAGGTGCTGGGTGGTCAATGGCAGCATCGGGTGGACGGTCGGCTCAATCAATACACCCCCGGCGCGCCCCATGTACTGGGCTTGAGCGAAAGCATGGAAGCCATGGACCAGATGCCTGCCGGCAGCCGTGCGCGCATGGCGGGGCTGCGCATCGGCGGCGACTATCTACGCGAATTGGCCGAAGAAGACCCGTCACTGCAACCGCTGGCCAGGCTGCTCGACGATGGCATGCACTTTTCGGAGTTGCATGGCTGTCGCGCCGTCGGGCGTTTGTTCGAGCGCCTTTATCACTCGCCCTACCAAGGGGCGTTGGAGCGGCTGAATCAGGAAAGCCTGAGCCTGGCCGTGCTGGTCGAGTTGGCGACGCATCTGGCGCCGCAGCCAGCCAAGCCCATGGTCCCGCTGCGCAGCCATTCGGACCTGGCACACGAGGCACGCTTCAAGCTCGACGCCAACCTGATGAACCCACCCGGTACGCTGGCGCTGGCACGGGAACTGGGCGTGGGCGAAACCACCCTGAGACGCGCCTTCAGCCGCGTGTACGGCCAGTCGATGCTCAATTACGTGCGCCAACAACGCCTGGAACTGGCGCGCACCCTACTGCGCCAGCGCAAATGGCACGTCGCGCAGATTGCCCACCGCCTGGGCTACGCCAACCCTGCCAACTTCAACCATGCCTATAAGGCGTATTTCGGTCATCCGCCGGGGGCTGAATCCTAGAATTGGCACAAGGTGTTTTGGGGCACGCAAATCGGCTACTGTCGTGGGCTTCCCTCTTTCGCCGGATGGCCAGCAATGGATCTGAAATTCAGTCACGTCGATATCTTGGTCGAGGACCTCGACGAGGCGTGCGCTTATTACGCCAACATTCTTAATGCGCGCATCTCCACGACCCAGGTCTGGGAACGCGGCGGCCTGCATGTGCGCTATGCGATAGCGCTGATGGGCCAGGAGCGTTTTATGCTGGTACAGCCGTTGGCCGGCAACCTGCGGATGCTGTTGGACACTCACGGTGAGGGCATGATTTACCGGCATTGCTACACCACGCCGGACATCGAGGTGGCTTACGCCGAACTGGTCGCCAAGGGTGTGCAGCCCGAGGACGAAAACGGCCTACCGTTGGCCCTGGAGGACCTGCAATCGCCGGCGGGCACGCGCATCATCTGGCTGCCCAAGCGTTTCGGGCACTTCTCCATCGAAATCCTTGAGGAGCAAGGGCTTGAGGCGTTTATGGTGGCGGCATTTGCCTGAACCTCAACGCGGGCCTTTGTTCTCCGACAGGCAGTTGCCGCCGTCGATCACCAGCAGTTCGCCGGTGATGTAGCTGGCCTCCGGCGACGCCAGAAACACCACCGCTGCCGCGACCTCATCCGGCCTGCCGGCACGCCCCACGGGCACATACTGAGCGGCGGCGATTTCTTCGGCGGTGCTGGACTGCGTCGCGATCCACCCCGGCGCCACCGAGTTCACGGTGATGCCAAAGGGCGCGACTTCCAACGCCAGGCTCATGTTCATACCCACCATGCCGGCTTTGGCCGCCGCATACGCCGCCTCGCCAGGGTTGCTGACCCGGGTGCCGGTGGTGGAGCTGACCTGTACAATGCGCCCGTAACGACGCTGCTGCATCCCCGGCAGGACCGCGCGAGTCAGCAGAAACGCCGTGGTCAGGTTGCGCGCGATTGACGCATTCCAAGCATCGAGGCTCATGCTGGCCACCTCAGCGAAAGCTTCGGCGTCGCCCTGCATCGCCATGCCCGCGTTGTTCACCAGCACATCGATTCGACCCCAGCACGACTCAGCCCACGCCACCAATTGCGCGACCTGATCGGCTTGGGTGAGGTCCGCCGCACGCCCTTGCACCTCGTAACCCTCCTCGCTCAATTGCGCGACGCGCTCGTGGATGCGGGCACTGCTGCCGGTGATGATCAGCTTTGCCCCCGCCGCTCCCAGCCGCCGCGCAATTGCCAGGCCAATCCCCTGCTCACTGCCAGCGCCACTCACCAGCGCGACCTGGCCCTTCCAGTCGTTCACCATTGCACAGCTCCTCGCGGTTACCTGGACAGACTGCTTGCGCCCTCCATGGCGCCGGTCACTCCACCTCGTCCGACGGCGCGCCGTACGCCTCCCCAATCTCAACCCGGTCGGCCTTGAGCCAACCGGTGTAGTCCTCGCCATCCTTGGCGACGAAATTCACTTGCACCCAAGTCTGGTCTTCCAGCATGGCGTAGACCGTCAGGCCGTCACCGGGGATCACGAACAGCTTCTTGTTGGCACAAGCCTCATCCGGCGCGGTATGAAAATGCGCGCGCCCGGTGCCGATAACCTTGCCCTGCACCGCAGGATGAAATTCAGGCGCCGTGCCGGAGATTTTTTCCGCCAGGGCGGAGCAGTCGACAGCGGCCTGAGACAGACCGCTGAACAAGCACAGGCATAACAGGCTGGAACGCAGAAGCATGGGGCGAATTCCGAAGGAGTTGATGGCGCAGGACAATGAAGCCAGAACCTATTGGATAATTCAGGACCATGCCAGCGTTATCTCAGAAATCTAATCCCCCGGCGCGAAGCGAAGTTAAATCACCGTCTGGGCTCGCCGGGCTTCTGCGCGCTCGGGATACATCAGGTCCTCAATTTCTTGATACGTACGCTGAATGCCAGACACCGGCGCATCGGCCTCCATCTTGCGTACCTGGGCGGTGAACTTCATCCCTTCAGCGGAGTTGAAATCGAAGTTGGCAGGCATGTCTCTAATGAGGTATTCGGGCATGGTTTTCCACAAAACCAAATACGCCGCGGCAGGCGCCAACGCTTGCGAGACGAGGCCCTTGCGCACGAGATTACTGGCCAAGTTGTCGAATACCTCTTGCGGGGTGCTAGAAGCAAATGGCTTCAGTTTAATGCCCGCAAAATGAGTGGGGCTTGTGGGGTTGGCTGACGCTTCGGAGGAGCTGCCTTTCTCCAACAGACTGAAGGCCCCCGCCGCCGTGAGGTCAAAACTCGTCGGAGATTGATCACCGCCAAGCTGGCTCTTGAGCTTTTCTCCCAGTTTTTTGCCCAGCTCCTTGCCCAAAGGCGTATGGAGCAGCGCGCCCAGGCGAGCACTGGGGACGTTTGCCACTGAGTTCCAATCAGAATCACTGATTTGAAGACGCATTTGTTCAAGCGTGGGCAGGGGATTGAAGTTGTTCAAAATAGAACCATGGATGGCCGATTGCTTGGCGGTCTCGTACAGCCCCCCCTCTAGCGCAACAGAGGAATTAAGATCGTCGAAGAGCCGCGACGCGGCCGTCGAGTCGTCAACCCCTGGAGTGACGTAACTGGCCTGGGAGGTAGAGGATGTCGTTGGCGTGCTGTTAACCGTAGTCATGTGTTGGGACTCACTGTATTGACGGGAAAAATACAAACCGCTTCTTTCGAAGCGTCCCTTTGTAGTGGAGCAGCAACTGCGTACGTTCCGCCTTGATGTTTGCGAAACATTTACGCGTTATCGCTTTAAAGCGCTTCGTTGAGCAGCGCGCATTAATTGCAGTGATGATCACTATCGAACCACCGACCTGTTTAATCGCCAGACCGGCTTCCTATAATCGCCTCCACTTTCCTCCCCGCGTCCCCGTCGACTGACTTCAGTCGGCCCTCTCCCGGAACCCAACTTATGCCAAGCGCCAGCCAGGCCCCTCGTGGCCTTCCCGAACATAATCAGCAAAGCGTCAAACAACAGTGGTTGGCGATTCTGTCGGTCGCCGTGGGCGCCTTCGCCCTGGTTACCAGCGAATTTCTGCCGGTGGGGGTGCTCAATGACGTCGCCAGCGACTTAGGCATCAGCGCCGGCCACGCCGGGCTGATGGTGACGCTGCCCGGCATCATGGCCGCGCTGGCAGCGCCGTTGCTGTCGGTGAGTATCGGCGCGATGGACCGGCGCTATCTGCTGATCGGCCTGACGCTGATCATGATCATCGCCAACGCCGTCGTGGCCTATGCCAGCGACTTCAGCTTGTTGCTGTTCGGTCGTGTGTTACTGGGCATCAGCATCGGCGGCTTCTGGGCCACGGCCATTGCGCTGAGCGGGCGCCTGGCGCCCAAAGGGGTCGGCGTGGCGCAGGCGACTTCGATCATCATGGTCGGCATAACCCTGGCCACCGTGCTGGGCGTGCCCGTCGGGACCTGGCTGAGCGGCCTGATGGGCTGGCGCATGACGTTTCTGGTTACCGCGTTGGTGGGCGTGCCGGTGCTGCTGGCGCAGATCTTCCTGCTGCCCCGGCTCACCCCGGAGAAAGCCATTCGCATCAGTGATCTACCTGCGCTGTTCATCAACCCACAGGCCCGAGTCGGCTTGATTGCCGTGCTGCTGATCGGCCTGGCGCACTTTGCCGCTTACACCTATGTGGCGCCGTTCTTCAAGCACAGTTCCGGCTTCGACGGGCCGACCATTGGCTCGCTGTTATTGCTGTATGGCGTGGCAGGCGTGATGGGCAATATCTTCGCCGGCTTCGCCGCCAACCGCAGCGTGCGCCACACTTTGTTGCTGGTGGCGCTGATGATCGGCACCAGCACCGCGCTGTTTCCGTACTTCGCCACCGGCTTGACCGGCGCCGCCATGCTGATCGCTCTGTGGGGCTTCGCCTTCGGCGCCTTTCCGGCCTGCGCGAGTATCTGGATGTTCGTCGTCGCCCCCAAGGACGTGGAGCGCGGCATGCCGCTGTTCGTCGCCTTGTTCCAGGTGATCATCGCCCTGGGCTCGTTCTTTGGTGGGCGCATCGTTGATCAGATGGGCAGCTCGGTGCTGCTCAGTATGGCTACGGGGCTGGTGGTGTTGGGCTTCGCCACGGTGCTGGTGTTGGGGCGCAGGGTCAGTAATGGGTTGGTGGCGCAGGCTTGCTGAACCGTCGGCACTGCGCTTGAGGCAGGGGGGCTGATGCGCCGTCATCGTGAAGGTCCCCTCTGCTGGCGACGTCTCAAGGATGCGACCGAAAGCCAGCTTTCACAGGCTCAAGCATCCAAACTATGCTAGCGGTACATCACCCTCCCCCACTGGTCCTACCCCATGACCCTCTCCCCAGATTTCACCCCTTGGTCCTCCCTGCTCGGCGGTGCCCTTATTGGGTTATCGGCCGGGCTGTTCATTCTGTTTAACGGCCGCATCGCCGGTATCAGCGGGTTGTTGGGCGGCCTGCTGTCACGCCATGGCGAGGGCCGTGGCGAGAAAGCGCTGTTCTTGACCGGCCTGCTGGTTTCTCCGTGGCTGTGGTCGCTGTTCGGTGAACTGCCGGCTTCGTCGTTTCCGGTCGGCGGTTTTGGGTTGGTGGTGGCAGGGTTGATGGTGGGGATCGGGACGCGCTATGGCGCCGGTTGTACCAGCGGGCATGGGATCTGCGGGCTGTCGCGATTGTCGCCACGTTCGATGGTGGCAGTGGGGTGTTTTATGGGCAGTGGCTTTGTCGGGGTCTATGTGATCCGCCATTGGCTGGGGGTTTGAACATGCGTCGACTGACGGCGTTACTGACTGGCCTGATCTTCGGCCTGGGACTGTACCTGAGCGGCATGACCAATCCCGCCAAAGTCATGGGGTTTCTGGATCTCGCAGGCGAATGGGACCCTTCGCTGGCATGGGTGATGGGCGGTGCGCTGATGGTCAGCGGCGTGCTGTTCTACTTCGCCCGACGGCGCAACATGTCGTTGCTGGGCGCGCCGATGCAGATGCCCACGCAGACCCGCATCGACAAACGCCTGGTGCTGGGCAGCCTGCTGTTCGGCATGGGCTGGGCGATTGCCGGCTTGTGCCCCGGGCCGGCGATAGCGCTGGTGCTGACGGGGCAGTGGCAGGTGCTGGTGTTCGTACTCGCCATGCTGGTGGGCATGGGGGTATTCGAAGGGCTTGAATCGCGCCGGCGGCGTTGACTCGTCCGCCGCGCTTCAATCCTTGGCCTGTGACAACGGCCTGGCCACGCTTTCCAATGCGTGCCGTTGCGGCGCCACGCCCCAGATCGCCTGCAC
Source organism: Pseudomonas sp. ARP3 (assembly GCF_001029595.1). NCBI lineage: Bacteria > Pseudomonadati > Pseudomonadota > Gammaproteobacteria > Pseudomonadales > Pseudomonadaceae > Pseudomonas > Pseudomonas sp. ARP3. The sequence goes on along the minus strand of NZ_LEKF01000010.1, from coordinate 13,353 downwards.
CAGCGCCTCGACGCCGGGGGCCGACGAACAAGGCACCGTGCATTGCGGCACCTCGTACGCGACGCCAATGGTGGCCGGCCTCGCGGCGGCGATGCTGTCGATTAACCCGCAGTTGCAGCCCGAGCAACTGCGCATGCTGCTGCGCCGTAGCGCCATGACCATCGGTGATCAGCATGATTTCGAACGCAGCGACGCCCAAGACCTCACCGCGCCAATCCTGCCCTCGGAGCGCAACTACCAGCTTGACGACAAAGACGTAGGACGCTCGGCCCGCCTGGACATGCAAAAGGCCCTGGACCTGGCGGTGCAGAGCCGCACGCGGGTGCGCTGACGCGCACAATCGTGCAAGCCCGTGTGGCCGTCGCGTCGATAGTCTGGTCATCCTATAAATGATCAGAGGCTTCGTGATGGCTCAGTCAAACCCCACCGCACAACCGATCAACCTCGCCCACAAAGCTTCGCTTATCCCTGAACAGTGGAGCCCCAGGGTCGTTGCGCAAATGAACGACTACCAGTTCAAAGTGGTGCGCATTGAAGGTGAGTTCATCTGGCATGCCCACCCGGAAACCGACGAAGCGTTTCTGGTACTGGAAGGCACCTTGCGCATCGATCTGCCGGACGGGCCGGTGTATGTGGCGCCAGGTGAGCTGTATGTGGTACCGCGTGGCATGCAGCACCGCACGGCTGCGGAGGGCGAAGCCCGGTTGCTGATGATCGAGCCGCGTGGCGTGTTGAACACCGGGCATGAAGGCGGCGATCGCACGGCGACGAATGATGTGTGGATCTGAACATTCCTCGCCGACAATGCCGCCTGCATCACACGGTCATTTGGCGAACGCGTACTCGCCACCCTGCTCCACCGCTTTGCGGTAGGCCGGGCGCGCTTGCAGGCGTTGCAGCCACGCCGCCAGATGCGGGTAAGCCTGCAATTTGCCTTGGGCTTGGGCGATTTCGCCGATAAAACTCATCTGGATATCCGCGCCGCTGATGGCTTCACCCACCAGGTACGGGGTGCGCGCCAGCACGTCGTTGAGGTAGCCCAGGTAGTTGGCCAGTTCCGATTCGATACGCGGATGCAACGGCGCGCCGGCCTCGCCCAGGCGGCCGACATACAGGTTGAGCATCAACGGCAGCATCGCCGAGCCTTCGGCGAAATGCAGCCATTGCACGTATTCGTCATAGGTGGCGCTGGCCGGATCGGGCTGCAAGCGGCCCTGGCCGTGGCGGCGGATCAGGTAGTCAACGATGGCGCCGGACTCGATCACCACATGGGGGCCGTCCTCGATCACCGGGGACTTGCCCAGTGGGTGGACCGCTTTGAGTTCAGGCGGCGCGAGGTTGGTCTTGGAGTCGCGCTGGTAACGCTTGATCTCGTAGGGCAGGCCCAGTTCTTCCAGTAGCCACAGGATGCGCTGGGAGCGCGAGTTGTTCAGATGGTGGACAGTGATCATACAAACTCCGCGGGCGACAGTAGGTGTGTAGCAACAGACTACGCCAACGCGGCCGAGTGCCGTGCATTAACCAACCGCGTGAGTGTGGCGAGCGGCTCGGTGCAGGCCGAGCCGTATCGACCTCAGCCGTTGACCATCGCCCACAGCGAAGCGCCGACCCCGGTGATACTCTCCCCGGCGATCAACCCCGCCGCAGCGGTGATTGCAAAGCGCTCGGTGAGGCTCGGCCAACGGCAACTCACCAGCCAGGTCAGCACGGCGCCGAGGGCCATCATCAGCGAGACCGACGCCGGCAGTACGAATGCCAGGCCCAACGCAGCGGCACTGGGCAGGTAACGCGCACGGTGCGCGGGCAAGGTGCTGTCCAGAATGCCGAGCAGTACCCCGATCACGCCGCCCAACCCAATCGCCCAGCGGATACTGATCGACAACGAGTCAAGCCCATGGGTCAGGGTTTGCGCCACGGCTTTCCAGGTGGCGACGGCCGGAGCAGGCCACTGCTCGGTCAACAACATGGCTTGTGGGTCGGGGATCAGCGCCAGGTAAGCGAATACGCCGACGATGCTGCCGATAAAAATCCCCAGGATTTGCGCGATCACCTGTTTATGCGGTGTGGCGCCAATCGCCTTGCCCACCTTGAAATCATTCATCAGGTCGGTGCACTGCCCGGCTGAACCGCCTGCGGTGTTAGCGCTCATCAGGTTGATCGGCACCTGGCCCGGCGCGACGATGCCAAAACTCAGCTGGGACAACTGCCCGATGGCGCCAATCGGCGGAATACCAGTGGCGCCCACCACGCGCGCGGCCACCGCGGCCAGGCAGATCGCCAACGGAATGGTCAGCAGCGCCATCCACAGGTTGATGCCGAACAACAGCGCCTGCAGGCTGACCACCAAGGCAATCGCCAGCACGAATCCAGCGGCCGGACCGGGCTTGGGCACACGCCAAGCCTGCGCCCCGGTAGAGCGGCTGGAAGCATATAGCGCCCACAACCGAATGGCCAGAGACGCCAAGGTCGAACACACCATCAGGCTCACGCCCGGCCACAACAGCCATTCCACCAGCGCGGCAAACTGCGGGCCGGTGCTGCCGGCGGGCACGATCACCAAGCCTTCGGCCAGCAGCCATGGCGCAAGCCCACCCCAGGCGAGCACGGCGCCGAGCAACAGGGTCAGGCCGACGCGGATGCCGATGATGCCGCCAAACCCCACCAGCAACAGCGACGGGTCGGCACTGAAGGTCAGGCGCTCCAAGTGGGCGCTCGGCGACCAGCGCGGCAGGGTCCATAGAAACGTGTCCACCCATTTGACCAGCCCGGACAGCAACGCAGCGCCCAGCAGCACTTTAAAGCGCGTCGCGGCTTCGCGGCCATGGTTGTAGATGTGCAGCAGGGTTTCCAGGGTGGCCATGCCTTCGGGAAATTTCAGCGCGTTGTCATTGAGCAACGAGGGCCGCAGGTACCAGGCGATCCAGATCCCCAGAAAACTCACCGAGAACACCCAGGCGATCATCGGCAACGCGTCCAACTGGTTGCCGGTCAGCAAGGTATAGGCCGGAATCGGCGCCACCAGCCCGCCGGAGATGATCGACGCGGCGGCCGAGGCGACGGTCTGGTTGATATTGCTTTCATGCAACGTCCACGGCAGCGCCTGGGACGAACGCCGGGCCAGGCCTTGCCAGATCGCGTAGCCGACCAGCAGGGCAATGATCGACATATTGAACGACCAGCCGATCTTCAGCCCGGCGTAGACATTGGAAGGCGTGAGCAGGATACCGAGCAGCGTACCGGTGACGACGGCGCGCAGGCTCAGCTCGCGTTTGATAGGGCCGTGCTCAGGGAGCGCTGGCGGGGTGGAAGGCATGCGGAGTCCTTTCAGCAAAAAAGAGCGACCCAACAAGTGAGCCCCCTCAGACTCGAAGGTTCCTGAAACGACACCCGAACCTCTGTTTGTGCTGAGAGGACTTGCTGCTATGAACAGCCTTGTTGGTTGAGAGAGCTTGATGGCGTGAGCGGACTTTAGGCTTTCTGTGGTGAGCGGGCTTGCCCCGCGCTGGGCTGCGAAGCGGCCCCAAAACCAGCGACGCGGTTTGTCTGGGTGACCGTGGTGGTCTTATGAGGGGCTGCTTCGCAGCCCAGCGCGGGGCAAGCCCGCTCACCACAAAAGACCCGCTCACCACAAAAAAGTCCCTTCACCACAAGAGCCCCGTTCACCACAAAAAGCCCCGTTCACCATAACGAGTCTGATCAACAGAAAGGGCATCGCTGCTTACGGTCAGCTTGCCGGGCTGCAGGCGAGCAAGTCTGGATACATCTGGTCATCAACTGACAGATGCTCGTCACTCATCTCGGGCTAGCGTTAAAGCTCTTCAGAACAGTCATATAGAGCAACGCAATGCGCTTCCCCCCTCAATCCCATCGCCTGCGTCACGGTCGCTATTCCGACCATGGACGTAGCTACCTAGTGACCTTCGTTGTGAACCACCGTCGCCGTTTGTTCACTAACCTCTATCTGGGTCGGCTGCTGGTTGCCGAGCTGCGGCAGGCGCATGAACTGGGCCTAGTTGATTCTTTGGCCTGGGTCGTGATGCCAGACCATGTGCATTGGCTATTTGAGTTGAAGCAACGGAATTTGCCCGATGTGATAAGGCGCGTGAAGTCACGAAGTACGCTGACCATCAACCGACGCCGCCAAAGCAAGGAGCGGGTTTGGCAGCCCGGTTATCACGACAGGGCGGTGCGTGCGCAGGACGATTTGTGCAAGATGGCTCGTTACATCATTGCCAATCCCCTGCGGGCCGGCCTGGTGGAGCGGGTTGGAGATTTTTCGTTATGGGACGCCGCCTGGCTCTGATGTCTCAGCGGGCTTTGGAACATCTGGGAGGGTGTACGTCCATGCGTTTTATTTGTGGCGAGCGCGTCTTCTGTGGTGAGCGGGCTTGCCCCGCGCTGGGCTGCGAAGCAGCCCCTCTTACACACGCCGCGTTGATTCAGGTACACCGCGTTGCCGGTCTTGGGGCCGCTTCGCAGCCCAGCGCGGGGCAAGCCCGCTCACTACAATGCGTTCGCGGGTCTCAGCCTGCATCCTGGGTGGGTGATCACGCCGTACCGGTCTGGCCTAAAACGTGGGAGTGGCGCGCAATCTCCGTCAGGTGCTTGTCTCAATCCAGGCGGAACCGCGCCGTGTTATCGCTCAGCGCCTGGCTGCCCTTGCTCAGGGTGTCCGCCGCGCGGTTCACAGCGCGGGCGCCGTCGAGCAAGCGCCCGGCGGCCTGGTCGACTTGTTGAATATTGCCGCTGACTTCATCCGCCGTGGTCGCTTGTTCCTCTACCGCCGTGGCGATTTGCGCCAAGGTGTCGGTGACGTTCTGCACCGCGCCGGCGATCTCGCCCAATCGCACGCCCAGCCCGGTGACCGATTCGGCATCGCTCAGTGCTTGTTCGCACGCGGCGCCCATCAGGGTGACGGCCTGGGTCACGGTGGCGCGCAGGCTGTCTACCGTGCCGGCGATCTGCGCGGTGGATGCTTGAGTGCGTTGGGACAGGCTGCGCACTTCATCGGCCACCACCGCAAAGCCGCGCCCTTGCTCACCGGCGCGCGCCGCTTCAATGGCGGCGTTGAGCGCCAGCAGGTTGGTCTGCTCGGCGATACCGCGGATGGTGTCGACCACCGATTGAATCTGCTGGCCCTGATCGCTGACTTGCTGCAAGGCGGCGGCGGTGTCGGTCAGGCGTTGGTTGAGCTGCTGGATGCTGGCCGTGGTGCGTTCGCTGTCGCGGCTGCTGTCCTCGGCGATGCGCCGGGTTTGCTGGGCGCTGCCGGAGGCCTGTTCGCAACTTCTGGCGACCCCCATGGAGGTAGCGGCCAGCTGCGTGGCGGCGGCGGCGATCTGGCTGATCTGATGTTGCTGGTCTTCGACTTCACTGAGGGTGCTACCCGATTGGGTGTTGAGGGTGATCACCGCCGAGCCGAGCTGCTGGGTTTCGTGATTGACGCCCAACAGGCTAGTGCGCAGTTGCATCACCGCCACGTTCAATGCCGTGCTGATCGCCGCCAATTCGTCACGCCCCTGCACCGCCACTTCCACGCACAGATTGCCGTCGCGCAGGGACTCGGCCAGGGTCGTGATGCCACTGGCGCTACGCCGGATAGAAGCTTGCAAGCTCATAAACAGGTACAGCGCCGCCAAGGCCAGCAAGCCGAATGTCGCCGCCACCGGGATAAATTGCTGCAGTGAGCGATCGTGGTAATACGCCAGGCGCGCGTCCAGGGAATTGAGCGACTGGTTGCGCAGTGCGCCGAGGCTGCTCAGCATGGCGTCGACACTGCGCTCGAAAGCAGCGGTGTCGAGTTTGATCGTGCCGCCGAACACGCCGTCGTCTAGCACTTTGAGTTCGTTGTCCAGCACCTGCAGGCTGTTGTCGTACTGCGCGGTCCACGGCTCCATACCCGCGTAAGGCTTGGCCTTGAGCGATACGGCGGCCTTGATCAGTTGATCCCGCGCATCACCGATGCGGCTGCGCAGGTCACGCATCTGCAAGCGGCTCTGCAAAGTGAACTGCCCCGACGCGATGGACGACTGGCCGATGCCCGCCATGCGGCCGATGCGCTCGATCAGGTCGGGCGTCTGCTGCGTGGCGATTTGCATCGTCAGGTAGGTTTCCAACCAGGGGTCGAGGATCAGGCCGGTATCCAGCGCGATCTGCTCGCGCAATGCCTGCATGGCACCGAGCGCCGACGTGAAGCGGTCGTAGCCATCCGGCCACCAACCCACGGCGCGCAGGGATTGGCTGTCCAGGCCCTTGACCGCGCCTTGCAAGGTGTCGAAGCGTGCCTGAATGTCCGCGCTGACGTTCTGCGCCTTGAGTGTTTCACCCAAGGTTTGCAGGCTTTGTTGGATCGGTGCGTAGTTGGCATCCAAGGCGGCCATGGCAGCCTTCGCAGCGGGTGTGGGCTCGCGCAGCAGATCCACGGCCTTCCAGCGCGCAGCCAGGTTGCGCTGGGCGGTCAATTGCGCGTCCAGGCTATCGAGCGCCAACAACTGGCTGACACCGGAACGCTCGCTGGAAATCACACTTAATTTGTCCCGGTAGTCCTGACCGATCATCCACAGGCTACCCGCCAAGGGCAGCATGAACAGCAAAAACAGCAGTTGGAATTTGCGCGCGAAACCAAACTGTCCGAGCAGGCGGATACCGGGTGATAACAAACTGTGCATGTCCGACTACTCCCTCAAACCACCCAGGCGGTGCAGCGCTGGGGGAAACCTTGAAATGACTAACGGCAAAACGCCATGTCATTGATTATTCTGGGACTAGCAAGATACGGGCCGTTGAGCCACAGCCCCGAAACAGGGCAGGCGATGTGCAAAAACGCGCCGTAGCGTGCTCGAAAATGGGGCGAAAGCACTCAGTCCTGGCAGTGACGGTGTCACCGCCGGGGACGACAAGCACGGGGATGTTCGGACAAGCACACGCTTCAACCATCCGCCGTCATAGGCAGGCTATCGGCTGCCTACCGCGCAAACTTGAAGACGCGATGAGGTGTGCTTAACCCAGCAGCTCACGGATCCATTGCACCTGCCGGGCGATGTGTTGTTGCTTGCCGTGTAGAGCGCCCTGCTCCGACTGTTCAAGGCCTGCCAGCACCTTTTGCTTCAGACGCAACGCCCGCTGCCACTTGGCCAAAAACACCGGGCTGCGTGCCTGCATCTGCAGTGGGCCGAAGTACAGTTGTTCGGCGCTGTAGGCCACCGGCCCGGCGCGTTCGGCGACGATGATTTCGTAGTAGAAGCGGTTTTCGTGCACCAGCTCTTCGTTGAGGATCGTGTAAGCGTTATCCATCAACCAATGGCGCAGCGGTGCCTCGCCGCCATTGGGTTGCAGAATCAGGCGCTCGCGGCCGCTCAAGCGCGCCTTGCCGCCGTCCAGGATGTCGCGAATCGTCTCGCCGCCCATGCCGCACAGGCTGATCGCGGTAATGCCGTCGTCGGGCTCGATGGCCGCAAGGCCGTTGGCCTGGCGCACGCTGATGTGCGCTTGCAGGTCGTTATCGCGCACGGTGCGCTGGGCCGCGTGGAACGGCGTGCTCGCCAGCTCCCCCGCAACCGCCGCGCTGATCGCGCCACGACGTAACAAGGCTACCGGCAGGTATGCGTGGTCCGAGCCGATATCGGCCAGGCGCGCGCCCGACGGCACGTTCGCCGCCACGCGTTCCAGGCGCATGGATAAAGTGTGTTCGTTCAATTGAGGGTCCTATGGGCGCGTTCGAGCGTCTTACTCGCCGGAAAACCGGTCCCGGCTATTGGTCAGGTGCAGCACCATGGCTGCGCGGGCCGCGTCCGCATCCTGACGCTTGATCGCGTTAAAAATCGCCTCATGCTCCAGGTGCGCCAACTGCCCCAGCTTTGCGAAGTCCGCACCACCGCGCTCGGCACCCTTGACCAAGCTGCGCGGAATCATAGCGCTGCCCAGGTGCTGCATGATCTCGGTGAAGAAGGTATTGCCGGTGGCTTCGGCAATCAGCTGGTGGAAGCGTTTGTCTTCTTCCACACAACTGTCGTTGTTGGCCAGGGACGCCTGATAGTCATCCAGGGCCTGGCGCATATGGGCCAGTTGCGCGTCGGAGCGTCGGCCCGCAGCCAACGCCACCGCCTGCACCTCCAGGCCCAGGCGCAGCTCCAGCATGTTGCGCACACTGGCTACCGTGTCCACATGCAGACGCAAGCCTTGCTGGGCGCGCGGCTCCAGCACAAAGGTGCCGATGCCGTGGCGCGTCTCCACCAGCCCGGACGCCTGCAACTTGGAAATGGCTTCGCGCACCACCGTGCGGCTCACGCCGTGTTCGAGAACGATGGTGGATTCGGACGGCAGTTTTTCACCGGGTTTCAACTGCCCCAACAGGATGCGCTGGGTCAGATCATCGACCACGCCTTGAGCCAGGTTGGTGGAGCGTTTGCGTGGGGTGGCTGGGGGTTGGATGGGCATTGCGACGGGTCCACGGGGTTGGGCTGGGGAGAAGCTTAACATTCTGCCTGTTCGGCGTGACACGAATCCGAAACCCTCTCACTTGTATGACAACACTACACATCAAGACCTATTAGGGTCCTTTGAGAGAGACTACACTCCGGGCTTAACAACCGCCAAAAAACCCAACGAAAGCTGATAAATAACCAAAATACTCACTGAATGGCGGGCTTTATAAGAACAAATCCCGAGCAGTGCATTGCGACCCCAAGAAAACTACTTGTATGATGTCTATCAACAAAACGCACAAACCCGCATAAAAATAATCAGGGGGAGTCTTGAATTGTGAACAATTCAAACCACGCAGCTGTTGCTTCAGAACGCAGTCCGGTCCTCGCGCGCGCCGTGAGCAAAGTGAAGGGCCATGTGCTCCCACTGTTCGTGATCATGTTCATCCTCAACTACATCGACCGGGTCAATATCGGCTTCGTGCGAACGCACATGGAGCATGACCTAGGCATCGGCGCGGCCGCCTATGGCTTTGGCGCCGGGCTGTTTTTCATGGGGTATGCCCTCTTCGAAGTGCCCTCCAATATGCTGCTGCAAAAGGTCGGCGCGCGTATCTGGCTGACCCGCATTATGTTCACCTGGGGCATCGTCGCCACGTTGATGGCGTTTATCCAGAACGAAACCCACTTCTACATTCTGCGTTTTCTGCTGGGAGTGGCCGAGGCTGGTTTCTTCCCAGGAGTGATCTACTACTTCACACGCTGGCTGCCGGGTGTGGAGCGCGGCAAAGCCATCGCGATTTTCCTCAGCGGCTCGGCGGTGGCCTCGCTGATCTCCGGCCCGCTGTCGGGTGCACTGCTGCAGATCGAAGGGTTTGGCCTGCACGGTTGGCAGTGGATGTTCGCCATCGAAGGCCTGGCCTCGGTGGCCATCGGGTTCTTCGTGTGGTTCTGGCTCGATTCCAAGCCCCACGACGCCAAATGGATGACCCGCGAAGAACAGGACGCACTGGTGGACGCCATCGACCAGGAACAGCGCGAGCGCGAGGCACTGACCAGCGTCAAGCCGACCCTCGGCCAACTGCTCAAAGACCGCCAGATTCTGTTGTTCTGCGCGCTGTACTTCTGCATCCAACTGACCATTTACGCCGCAACCTTCTGGCTGCCGAGCATCATCAAGAAGATGGGCGACCTCAGCGATGTGCAGGTGGGTTTCTTTAACTCGATCCCGTGGCTGATCTCGATCATCGCCATGTATGCCTTCGCCTCGCTGTCGGGCAAGTTCAAATTCCAGCAGGCCTGGGTCGCGGCGGCGCTGTTGATTGCGGCGGCGGGCATGTTCATGTCCACCACCGGCGGGCCGATCTTCGCCTTTGTGGCGATCTGCTTCGCGGCGATTGGTTTCAAGTCGGCGTCTTCGCTGTTCTGGCCGATCCCCCAGGGCTATCTGGATGTGCGCATCGCCGCGGCGGTGATCGCGCTGATCAACTCCATCGGCAACCTGGGCGGCTTTGTTGCGCCAACCACGTTTGGGTTCCTGGAGCAGACCACCGGCTCGATCCAAGGCGGCCTCTACGGCCTGGCCGGCACCTCGGTACTGGCGGCGATCCTGGTGTTCTTCGCCAAGACCTCGCCCTCGTCCACCTTGACCGCGCCCGGCAGCGTGCCCAGCGCCGCCCTCAGCAAACCTCTTTAAGCTCAACCAGGAACCTGCCATGACTACGCCAATCGTCACTCACTTTCAGGTCATCCCCGTGGCCGGCCACGACAGCATGCTGCTCAACCTCAGCGGCGCCCATGGGCCATTTTTTACGCGCAATATCGTGATTCTCAAGGACAGCAGCGGCCACACTGGCGTCGGCGAAGTACCCGGCGGCGAACGCATCCGCGAAACCCTGGAAGACGCGCGCAGCCTGGTGATCGGCCAACCCATCGGCCAGTACCAGCGCATCCTCAACCGCATGCGCAGCACTTTTGCCTCGCGGGATGCCGCCGGGCGTGGCCTGCAGACCTTTGACCTGCGCATCACCATCCATGCGGTGACCGCCATGGAAGCCGCCTTGCTCGACTTGCTGGGGCAGTTTCTCGAAGTGCCGGTGGCCGCACTGCTCGGCGAAGGCCAGCAGCGCGATGCGGTGAAAATGCTGGGCTATCTGTTCTACGTCGGCGACCGTACGGCCACCGACCTGGCCTATCGCAACGAGGCCGACAGCGATGATGCGTGGTTCCGCCTGCGCCATGAAACCGCCCTGACCGCCGAGGCGGTAGTGCGCCTGGCCGAGGCGGCCCAGGCCAAATATGGCTTCAATGACTTCAAGCTCAAGGGCGGCGTGCTAAGCGGCGATGCCGAAATCGAAGCGGTCACCGCACTGGCCGAACGCTTCCCCGAGGCACGCATCACCCTCGACCCCAACGGCGCCTGGTCGCTGAAAGAAGCCATCCGCCTGTGCCGCGACCAGCACCACGTACTGGCTTATGCCGAAGACCCCTGCGGTGCCGAAAACGGTTACTCAGGCCGCGAAGTCATGGCCGAATTCCGCCGCGCCACCGGGCTCAAGACCGCCACCAACATGATCGCCACCGACTGGCGCGAGATGGGCCACGCGATCCAGCTGCAATCGGTGGACATCCCCCTGGCCGACCCGCACTTCTGGACGATGCAAGGCTCGGTGCGCGTGGCGCAGATGTGCCACGAGTGGGGCCTGACCTGGGGTTCGCACTCCAACAACCACTTCGATATTTCCCTGGCGATGTTCACCCAAGTGGCCGCCGCCGCACCGGGCGACATCACCGCTATCGACACCCACTGGATCTGGCAGGACGGCCAACGCCTGACCCGCGAGCCGCTGAAAATCGAAGGGGGTTATGTGAAGGTGCCGACCCGGCCCGGCCTGGGGGTAGACATCGACATGGACGCCGTGGCCCACGCCCATGAACTGTACAAAGGCATGGGCCTCGGCGCGCGGGATGACAGCGTGGCGATGCAGTTCCTGATTCCGGGGTGGCGGTTTGATAATAAGCAGCCTTGCCTGGTGCGCTGAAGCCTTCAGGTAAAGCGGATAAATGTGGAAGGGGCGGAGCGACGATTCGACTTGCTCCGATAGACACAGGTATCCACACAAGTCTTAAAGGCTGACGCATAACCCTGTGAGCGGGCTTGCTGTGGTGAACGGGCTCGCTGTGGTGAGCAGGCTTGCCCTGCGCTGGGCTGCGAAGCGGCCCCAAACCCAGGCACCTCGGAGTGTCAGATGAAACCACATTGCCTGGAGTGGGGCCGCTTCGCAGCCCAACGCAGGGCAAGCCTGCTCACCACGGAATTCACGGCCTCTCCCCAGCGCTACTCACGCTTAGCTCCGCTTGGGCAACGTCCAATTCGGCCGAATGAAGTGGCAGGTATACCCGTTGGGTATCCGCTCCAGGTAATCCTGATGCTCCGGCTCCGCCTCCCAGAACTCCCTTGCAGGCTCTATCTGCGTAACCACAGGCCCCGGCCATAGCTGGGAAGCATCCACGTCAGCCGCGGTGTCTTCGGCAATCTCCCGTTGCTGCTCGCTCAGGTAGTAAATCGCCGAACGATAGCTTGGCCCCAGATCATTGCCCTGCCGATTCGGCGTGCTGGGGTCATGGATCTGGAAAAAGAACTCAAGGATCTGTCGGTAGGAAATCACCGCCGGGTCAAACACGATTTCAATCGCTTCGGCATGGTTGCCATGGTTGCGGTAGGTGGCATTCGGCACATCGCCGCCGGTGTAGCCGACGCGCGTGCGCAGCACGCCGGGGTAGCGTCGCAGCAGGTCCTGCATGCCCCAGAAGCAGCCGCCGGCGAGGATGGCGGTTTCGGTTGGGTTGGTCATGGTGTGTCCTTGCGCTTGGTGGATATGGGGATAGTTATGGGGTGATATCGGGCAATACCAAGCTGGATTGCGGAAAAACGACCGCTGGGCCACCAATCGCCAGCCGTATCTCCCTGGGCCGCGTTGGTCTGCAGGATGATATAGGCGCTGCGGTTGCAGCGATCTTGTCCGATGACATGGCCTGGGCTAATGGGACGACGTTTGATATCTCGGGCGGGCAACTGTTGTAGCTTGGTTGTACGGGATCATTTTTGATCCCATCGGGGCAGAGGTATCTACACCTCCTGGGTGAAAACATCACCTGAGAGATGAGGTTCCTGTGATGAGCAGACTTGCTGTGCTCACCACAGATTTATTTTTCAGTCTTTGAGACTGATGTAGATACCTGGGCCTTTCGCGGTGAAGCCTGCGATGCGAGCCCGATTGGGCCCTTTCACCGGTAGTCGTTTCGGGCCAGACTCATGCGTATTCATAGCCGCAGTGGTAGCCACCATGATTTCCCATGTTTGTTTAGGCGTAGGTGATTTTGATCGGGCCTTTGTTTCTACTCAAAAATAATGGCCGACTTAGACCTCACTTTAAAATTCTGCGAAGCGAGTAAGCCGTGGGCCGGTTGGGTCTCAAAAACCTCATCTCGCCCCCTTTTCGTCATAGGAAAGCCATTTGACGGCAACGCATGCGAGCCCGGCAATGGAAATATGGTGGCGCTACTTGCACCCAATCGGGAGGCGGTAAGAAGAAGCCACGCAACCGCACTGGCCTTAGGCGGAACGTGTGAGGGCGCGCCTGGATTAAGGCCTCACTACCATCCCGACTATTACGGCGCGTACTTTCGAGACCCTGACGGTAACAAGCTTTGTGTCTGCTGCCACAGCCCAGCATAAGATTGGTCGGCGTTCATCAAGAGAGCTGCCGACGCTCAAGCAAAGTCGAGGGCATCAACCAATAGCTCGTGGACTTTACGTAGCCGAAAGACTTTAAAACGGCCCACGGGTTTTCTCATAGCCTTGACCTAGAGCTGCCGCCGTATGCATCCCCACCTACGACCCGCGTCCATCCGTCGCATCCCCCCACCC